>JAKFUQ010000232.1 GCA_021732645.1 Rhizobacter sp.
ACAAGTGCGTCGATGCAGCGGCAGCGTCGCAAGCAGCTCAGGCGGGGCAGATCGCCGCTTGACGGCGACGCACTGCGGCGGCAGATCAGACGTAAATCTCGCCCCCGCCTTCCCTGAATTCCAGGGCCTTGTCTTCCAGAGACTGGTGAATCTGGATCACCGGCGTCGCCACTGACGCCGTCGGCTCCAGCTTCTGCAGCCGCGCGAAATCGCGCACCTCCTGCGAAATTTTCATCGAGCAGAACTTCGGCCCGCACATCGAGCAGAAGTGTGCCACCTTGGCGTTTTCCTTCGGCAGCGTTTCGTCGTGGTACGCCATCGCGGTGTCGGGGTCGATCGCGAGCTTGAACTGATCTTCCCAGCGGAATTCGAAGCGCGCCTTCGACACCGCGTTGTCCCACATCTGCGCGCCGGCAAAGCCCTTCGCCAGGTCGCCCGCGTGCGCGGCAATCTTGTAGGCGATCAGCCCCTGCTTCACATCGTCGCGATTCGGCAGGCCCAGGTGCTCCTTCGGCGTCACGTAGCACAGCATCGCGGTGCCGTACCAGCCGATGTTGGCCGCGCCCATGGCCGATGAGATGTGGTCGTAGCCTGGCGAGATGTCGGTGATCAGCGGGCCCAGCGTGTAGAACGGCGCCTCGTAGCAGGCTTCGAGCTGCTTCTCGACGTTCTCCTTGATCAGCTGCAGTGGCACGTGACCAGGGCCTTCGATCATCACCTGCACATCGTGCTTCCAGGCAATCTGCGTCAGCTCGCCGAGGGTGTGCAGCTCGGCGAACTGCGCTTCGTCGTTGGCGTCGGCGATCGAGCCCGGGCGCAGGCCATCGCCGAGCGAGAAGCACACGTCGTAGGCCTTCATGATCTGGCAGATCTCGTCGAAGTGCTCGTACAGGAAGCTCTCGCGGTGGTGCGACAGGCACCACTTGGCCATGATCGAGCCGCCGCGCGAGACGATGCCGGTCAGCCGCTCGGCGGTCAGCGGGATGTAGGCCAGCCGCACCCCGGCGTGGATGGTGAAGTAGTCGACGCCCTGCTCGGCCTGCTCGATCAGCGTGTCGCGGAACAGCTCCCAGGTCAGGTCTTCGGCCTTGCCATTCACTTTTTCCAAGGCCTGGTAGATCGGCACCGTGCCGATCGGCACGGGCGAGTTGCGCAGGATCCATTCGCGCGTCTCGTGGATGTTTTCGCCGGTCGACAAATCCATCACCGTGTCGGCGCCCCAGCGAATCGACCAGACGAGCTTGTCGACCTCTTCTTCAATGCTGGAGGTGACCGCCGAGTTGCCGATGTTGGCGTTGACCTTCACCAGGAAATTGCGACCGATGATCATCGGCTCGCTCTCGGGATGGTTGATGTTGTTCGGGATCACCGCACGGCCGCGCGCCACCTCGTCGCGCACGAATTCCGGTGTGATGTCCTGCAGGTTCGCGCCGAACGAATGGCCGCGCTTGGGCACACGCTCGGTCGCCAGGCGCTCGCGCAACTGCGCCTTGACCAGGTTCTCGCGCACGGCGATGTAGTGCATCTCGGGGGTGACGATGCCGCGCCGCGCGTAATGCATCTGCGACACATTGGCGCCGGGCTTGGCCACGCGCGGGGTCGGCGCCTGCGCCATGCGCAGCGCGGTCAGCGCCGGGTCGTGCAGGCGCTCGCGGCCGTAGGCGCTGCTGATGCCGGGCAGCGCGACGGTGTCGGCGCGGTCGGCAATCCACGCGGCGCGCAAAGGCGGCAGGCCGCGGGTGATGTCGATCGCGGCTTGCGGGTCGGTGTACGGGCCCGAGGCGTCGTAGACGCGCAAGGGCGGGTTGGGGTCGCGGCGTGAGCCACCGGCGCCATCGTCGACCAGCGTGTCGCTGAGCGTGATCTCGCGGAAGGGCACGCGGATGTCGGGCCGCGCGCCTTCGAGGTAGACCTTGTGCGAACCGGGAAACGGCGTGCGGGTGATGCGCTGCGACATTGCGGCGGTGTCGACGTGTTGTGCTTGCTTGGCCATGTGTCAGCTCCAGGTGGCGTGTCATCGTTCGCTTGCCTGGCACCGGGCCGGGGTTGAAACCCCGCCGCGATGGCCGCCACACTTGATCCCTACGCGGGCACGACCCCGATCAGGTTCAGCGGGTTCCACATCGATGTGGTCTCAGCCGCCGAACCCAACGGTCCGTGGCGCCCCGACAAGCCTGTGCAGTGTAGGCGCGCCGCGATTTCGGTGGCATCACTGCGGGCAGGTGCGTGGTGAGGCCTCTTGGCCGGGTACGGCGCAGTCGCTGCTGTCCGGGCGCATCCGGCTGGTCTGAGAAGGTGTGAATAAATCTGGCGTGCCCGGCAGGGCCTTTGCAGTTCGCCGCCGACCGAATTCCAGATCGCCGGCGATCATCTTCAAGATAATTCCTGGTTGATTTCTTCATAACTCGTTGTCGAACAACGATTTTTCGTCGTAGAGTGCAGATGTTCTCGAACAGATTTTAAGAATAGGCCGACCCATGGTTCAGTTTGTCCACCACGATCTGCGGCTGCTGAACCCGCGCTTCGACGCGCCGCTGCTCGATGTGCTGACCGACCTGGAGCACCTGCGCCGCTTGCAGATTCGCGGCACCACGCCGCCGCTGGTCTTCCTGCAACTCAAGCAGGTGTTTTATGTGCTGGAGAGCCTGGCCTCGGCACGCATCGAGGGCAACCACACCACGCTGGCCGACTATGTGGAAGCGCGGGTGGCCGATGGCCCGGCGCGCAGCGAACAGCTGCGCGAGATCGACAACATCGAGCGGGCCATGCAGCAGGTGGAAGACGCGGTGCACCCCGGCGAGCCGCTGGCCGAACACCTGCTGCGCGGCCTGCACGCCACCACGGTGGCCGGGCTGGGGCGCGAAGGCGACTGCCACCCCGGCGCCTACCGCAGCGGGCCGGTGCGCATCGCCCAGGCCGAGCACCTGCCGCCCGAGGCGGTGCGTGTGCCCGAGTACATGGCCGAGCTGGTGGCCTTCATCAACCGCGCCGACGCGCCCAAGTACGACCTGATGAAGGTGGCCCTGGCCCACCACCGCTTCGCCTGGGTGCACCCCTTCGGCAACGGCAACGGGCGCGTGGTGCGGCTGCTCACCTACGCCCTGCTCATCAAATGCGGCTTCCAGGTGAGCGGCATGGGGCGCCTGCTCAACCCGGCCGCGGTGTTCTGCGCCGACCGGAACCGCTACGACGCGATGCTGGGTCAGGCCGAAACCGGCACCGATGACGCCCTGGAGCCGTGGTGCACCTATGTGCTGACCGGCGTGCGCGACGAGCTGAACAAGGTGGACCGCCTGGCCGACTACGCCCACCTGCAAGCGAAGGTGCTGCTGCCGGCGGTGGCCTACGCCCGCGAGCGGCAGAACATCACCGCGCAGGAAGAGGCGGTGCTGGCCACCACCATCAAGGCGGGTGTGGTGAAGGCGGGCGACCTGGAAGCGGTGCTGCCGGGCCTGAACGCCAACCAGCGCACCTACCAGATCCGCAAGCTGGTGGAGAGCGGCATGCTGCATCCCATCAAGGCGGGCGCGCGGCAATACAGCATCGGCTTCAGCCACAACATGCTGCTGCGCGGCGTGGTGCGCGCCCTCACGCACGAGGGCTTCATTCCAGCGGCGTTGGCCGCTCCCGAGGTCGGCCACGCTGCGAAAACGGCGCTGCGAGCGCATCCAAGATAATTCAGGCTGTACTTTGATCGCCGTGTCATGAATCCCGATTTCAACCCAAGCGACGTTGAGCGCTCCGCCCAGACCGCCTGGAACGCACGCGACGCCTACCGCGTCACCGAAGGAGCCCTCGACAGCCGCGGCGAGCCCAAGCCGAAGTTCTACGCCTGCTCGATGCTGCCCTACCCCAGCGGCAAGCTGCACATGGGCCATGTGCGCAACTACACCATCAACGACATGCTGACCCGTCATCTGCGGATGAAGGGCCACAACGTGCTGATGCCAATGGGCTGGGACGCCTTCGGCCTGCCCGCGGAAAACGCGGCGATGAAGAACAAGGTGCCGCCCGCCCAGTGGACCTACGACAACATCGCCCACATGAAGGGCCAGATGCAGGCGATGGGCCTGGCCATCTACTGGAGCCGCGAGGTCACCACCTGCAAGCCTGAGTACTACCGCTGGAACCAGTGGCTGTTCCTGAAGATGCTGGAAGCGGGCATCGCCGAACGGCGCACCCAGGTCGTCAACTGGGACCCGGTCGACCAGACCGTGCTGGCCAATGAACAGGTGATCGACGGCAAGGGCTGGCGCAGCGGTGCGGTGGTCGAAAAGCGCGAGATTCCCGGCTACTACCTGAAGATCACGGCGTATGCCGACGGGCTGCTGGCCCAGGTGCAGCACCAGCTGCCCGGCTGGCCCGAGCGCGTTCGGCTGATGCAGGAAAACTGGATCGGCAAGAGCGAGGGCGTGCGCTTTGCCTTCACCCACGACATCCAGGACAGCAGCGGCCAGGCCATCCAGGGCGGCCGGCTGTATGTGTTCACCACGCGCGCCGACACCATCATGGGCGTCACCTTCTGTGCCGTCGCGCCCGAGCACCCGCTGGCGCAGCACGCCGCCGCATCGAACCCGGCCGTGGCCGCGTTCATCGCCGAATGCCAGGCCGGCGGCACCACCGAGGCCGAGCTCGCCACGCAGGAAAAGAAGGGCGTCAACACCGGGCTGAAAGTACAGCACCCGCTGACCCACCTGCCGGTCGAGGTGTGGGTCGGCAACTACGTGCTGATGAGCTACGGCGACGGCGCGGTGATGGGCGTGCCGGCACACGACGAGCGCGATTTCGAGTTCGCCAAAAAGTACGGCATCGACATCCTCCAGGTGGTGCAGGTCGACCGCGAGCCGCACTTCAGCTACGACCACTGGCAGGACTGGTACGCCGACAAACAGCGCGGCGTGACGATCAACTCCGACAACTTCAGCGGGCTGCCGTACCAGCGTGCGGTGGACGCGGTGGCCAAAGCGCTCGCCACGCACGGCCTCGGCAGCAAGAAAACCACCTGGCGCTTGCGCGACTGGGGCATCAGCCGCCAGCGTTACTGGGGCACGCCGATCCCGATCATCCATTGCCAGGCGCATGGCGCGGTGCCGGTGCCCGAGGCCGACCTGCCGGTGGTGCTGCCCGAAGACTGCATCCCCGATGGCAGCGGCAACCCGCTGCACCAGCACGCAGGCTTCCATGCCGGTGTGACCTGCCCGGTGTGCAAGGCCCCCGCGCGCCGCGAGACCGACACGATGGACACCTTCGTCGACAGCTCGTGGTACTTCATGCGCTACTGTGACTCGAACGACAGCCCCGCGAAAGCCGACGCGATGGTGGGCGAGGGTGCGGCGTACTGGATGCCGATGGACCAGTACATCGGCGGCATCGAACATGCCATCTTGCACCTGCTGTACGCGCGCTTCTGGACCAAGGTGATGCGCGACCTGAAGCTGGTGTCGGTCGATGAGCCGTTCACCAAGTTGTTGACCCAGGGCATGGTGCTCAACCACATCTACTCGCGCAAAACCGAGCAGGGCGGCGTCGAATACTTCTGGCCGCACGACGTGGTCGACACCCACGCCATCGATGGCAAGGTCGACGGCGCCACGCTCAAGTACGACGGCTCGGCCGTGGCCTACGAAGGCGTGGGCACGATGAGCAAGAGCAAGAACAACGGCGTCGACCCGCAGGCGTTGATCGACCAGTACGGCGCCGACACCGCGCGGCTGTTCGTCATGTTCGCATCGCCGCCCGAGCAGACGCTGGAGTGGAACGATGCCGGTGTCGAGGGCGCACATCGGTTTCTGAAGCGCCTGTGGGCCTTCGGTAGCAAGAACGCCGAGCTCGTGCGCCACGCCACCGCGCCCTCGGCGACGCCATCCGACGCGGCCAAGGCCCTGCGTCGCGAGGTGCACCAGGTGCTGCGCCAGATCAGCTTCGACTACGAACGCATGCAATACAACACGGTGGTGTCGGGCGGCATGAAGCTGCTCAATGCGCTGGAGGCCTACAAGGGCGATGACGGCGCAGGTGTGCTGCGTGAGGGCTACGGCATCTTGCTGCGCGCGCTGTACCCCGCCTGCCCGCACACCACCTGGACGCTGTGGAACGATCTGGGTTACGCGGAAGTGCATGGCGATCTGCTCGATGCGCCCTGGCCCGAAGTCGACGAGACCGCGCTGCTGCAGGACCAAATCGAGCTGATGCTGCAAGTCAACGGCAAGCTGCGCGGCGCGATCACCGTGCCTGCTGGTGCCGACAAGGCCTCGATCGAGAAGGCCGCACTGGCCAGCCCCGAGTTGCTGAAGTTCGCCGCTGGTGCGCCGGTCAAACGCGTGGTCGTCGTCCCCGGCCGTCTGGTCAACGTGGTGCTCTGAGGTCTGCCCCCATGCCTGCCCACCACACCCTCGTCTCAGCCCCCACTGCCGCACGCCGTCAGTGGCTGCTCGGCGCAGCCTGCCTCGCCGTGGCACCACTGGCCGGCTGCGGCTTTCAGCTGCGTGGCGCGCAGGCGCTGAATTTCCGCACAGTGCAACTCACCGGCTTCGGCCCCCATTCGCCCCTGGAAAAAGAGCTGCGCCGGGCCATCGATGCCAGCACGACCACGTTGGTCGTTGATTCAGGTGGTGCAGCCCAGGTGCTGTTGGAGGCTCTCTCCGATCGCCGGGAGCGCAACGTGGTCGCCACCACGTCAGCCGGGCAGGTGCGCCAGATCAGCCTGCGCCTGCGCTTTACCTTCACGCTGCGCACGCCGTCTGATCGCGAACTGATCGGCCCCACCGAGCTGCTGCTGGGGCGCGACATCAGCTACAACGAAGCCGATGCCTTGGCGAAAGAGCAGGAGGAGGCCCTGCTGTACCGCGAGATGCAGACCGACATCGTCTCGCAGATCATGCGGCGGCTGGCCGCGGTGCCGGCGCTGTGAGCCTGTCCCCGCCGTCATCTCAACCGCAAACTCAGCCGTAATTGCCGATGCAGTTGCGCCTCGACCAGCTCAGCCCGCACCTGCAGAAAGGGCTGCGGCCGCTGTACACCGTGTGGGGTGACGAACCGCTGCTGATGCAGGAAGCCTGCGATGCGCTGCGTGCTGCAGCGCGCAGCGCCGGGCACAGCGAGCGCCAGGTGCATGCGGTGTCAGGCGCGCATTTCAACTGGAGTGCGCTGCTCGGCGCCTCGCAGGCGATGAGCCTGTTCGCCGACAAACAACTCGTCGAGATCCGCATCCCTTCGGGCAAGCCGGGCAAGGAAGGCTCGGAAGCCTTGCAGCGCTACAGCGAGACGCTGTGCGACGACGTGGTGACGATCGTGCAACTGCCCCAACTCGACCGCCAGCAACAACAAAGCGCCTGGTTCAGCGCGCTCGATGCCGAGGGGGTCACGGTGCGCGTGCTGCCCGTGGAGCGCCACGCACTGCCGCAGTGGATCGCGCAGCGGCTGGGCACGCAGGGCCAGCGGGTGCAGGGTGGCGAGGCCGGGCAGCGCACGCTGGCGTTTTTTGCCGACCGCGTCGAAGGCAACCTGCTGGCCGCGCACCAGGAAATCCAGAAGCTCGCGCTGCTTTATCCAACGGGAGCAGCGGCGGGCGAACTGAGCTTCGAGCAGGTCGAGTCGGCGGTACTGAACGTGGCCCGCTACGACGTGTTCAAGCTCGGCGAAGCGGTGCTGGCCGGGCAGGTGAGGCGGGCGCTGCGCATGCTCGACGGCCTGCGCGCCGAGGGCGAGGCAGCGGTGCTGGTGCACTGGACGCTGGCCGAAGACGTGCGCGCGCTCAAGCGGGTGCACGACGCGATGCAGGTCGGCCGACCGCTGCCGCTGGCGCTGCGCGAGGCGCGTGTCTGGGGCCAGAAAGAGCGGTTGTTCGAACGCGCGCTGTCGCTGTTCACCGAGACCGCGCTGGCCCAGCTGCTGCACGCCGCGCAGGTGTGCGATGGCCTGGTCAAGGGCCTGAAGCACCCCGACTGGCCGCTGGAGCCGTGGGACGGCCTGAAGCGGCTTTTGCTGATGATGTTGCAAAGCACCTCGGCGCCACCCGCTGCACGCCGTGGCGGCCGCGCGGTGGTGGTGCCGCGGCTGGCCTTGCAGGGCTGACCTCCGGCAGTTACGCCACCTGGGGTCAGTAGCCCCACGTTCGATCCACCAGGTTTTGCACAGCGTCACCGGCGCGCAGCCGACGCACATTGGCCGCGGCAATATCAGCAGCGCTGCGGGCATCGGTTTGCGCCGCGGCGTGCGGCAGCACGGTGACGTGGGGATTCCGCCAATAGCGGTGATCGGCGGGCAGCGGCTCGGTGTTGAACACATCGAGCACCGCGTGTTGCAGGTGCCCACGGTCGAGGGCTGCGAGCAGGTCGGCATCGACCACGTGCGCGCCGCGTGCCAGGTTGACCAGGCTCGCGCCCGGGCGCATCGCTTCGAAGCGGCGGGCGCAGAAAAATCCCTGTGTCACCGGCGTCAGCGGCAGCAGGTTGATGACGATGTCGGCGGCGCGCAGCACGCCGGTCAGCGCCTCGTCGCCGTGGTGCGTGGCCATTGACTGCAACGTGCTCGGCCGCCCGCTCCAGCCGCTGACGCAATAGCCCTGCGCAGCCAGGCGTAGCGCCACGCACCGACCCATCTCGCCCAGGCCCAGCACCGCAACAGCCACCTCGTCGGCGCGCCGCTGCGGCAAGGGTTGCCAGGTTTGCGTGCGCTGCTGCGCGGCGTATTCGAAGAACCCGCGGTGCAGGCTGAGCACCGCCCACAGCGCGGTCTCGGCCATGGCGGTGCTCATCGCCGGGTCGACCATCCGGGCGATCGGCACCGCAGGCGGCAGGCTGGCATCGGCGAGCAGTTTGTCGACGCCCGCCCACAGCGACTGGATCAGCCGCAGGTGCGTCAGCCCTTGGAGCGTACCGGGCGGCGGGTTGGCGACGATGGCGATGTCGATCTCGGCGTCGTCCACCGTCTGGCGATCGGTGACGATGCGCTCATCGGGCAGCGCGGCTTGCAGCAGGCCGCGCCACAGGCCGAGCGCTGCGGCATCGACATCGGTGGCAAGCAGGACCGTCACAGCGAAGCGATCAGTGCGCGCAGCGCCTGCATCACCGTTTGGCGCCGTACCGTGGCGCGGTCGCCCCCCAGGTACAGCGAACGGGACCGCACATCGATGGCGTCGGCCGGGCTTGCACGGCCCGCCACGGCCAGCCACACCGTACCGACCGGCTTGCCCGGCGTGGCACCGCCCGGCCCGGCAATGCCGGTCACCGCGACCACACGCTGAGTGCGCGAGCGCTGCAAGGCACCCAGCGCCATCGCGGCGACGACCGCCTCGCTGACCGCGCCATGCTGCGCAATCAGCGTCGCAGGCACATCCAGCAGATCGGTCTTGGCGTCGTTGGAGTAACTGACGATGCCGCATTTGAACCAGTCACTGGATCCCGCGGCCGCAGTGCAGGCCGCCGCGATCAGGCCACCGGTGCACGACTCGGCCGTGGCAAGTTGCCAGCCCCGCGCGCGCAATGCGTGTCCGAGCTTGTTCACCAACGCAGTTTGTTCGGGATCGAATTCGTTCATCAGCATCGTCAAAAAAGTAAGGTGCCGAAGCGCCACCCGGCAATCACCAGCAGGGTACACAGCGCTGCGACCAGGTCGTCGAACAGGATGCCGAAACCCTGCGCCCAGCCGATGGGCTGGCCGCGCTGGCCCTTGAACAGCCGGTCGGCCCACCCCACCGGGCCCGGTTTGGCGGCGTCGAAATAGCGGAACAGCGCGAAGGCCAGGCCCTGCGCCAGCAGACCCGCCGGCATGACCAGCCACAGCACCAGCCAGAACGCCAGCACCTCGTCCCACACGATGGGGCCGGGGTCGGGCATCGCGAGCGCACGGGCGGTGACGGTGCAGGCCCACCAGCCGACGAAGAAGCCGGCAACCAGCAACGCAGCCATCTGCGGCGCATCCAGGTGCGGCTGCATCACCAGGAACGCCAGCCACGCCCACAGCGTGCCGACGGTGCCCGGCGCGAACGGCGACAGGCCACTGCCCAAGCCCAAGGCGATCGCGTGCGCCGGGTGGCCGAGCATCAGCCGCACGGTCGGACGGCGTGGCGTGGCGGCGGTATCAGTGGTGCCGGTGAAGATACTCGTGCTGCTCATGTGCGGAAATGGTCGAACGATGCATCTGCATGCACAACAGCACGGCCATCGTGATCGACGAGAGTCGTTTGCGCGACACCTGCCGCAGCACTTGCCGCACCCGAGCGCCCGACGATGCGGCCGATGCGCGTCAGCGCGACCCCGCTTGCGATGCCCGCCGCCGCCACCTGCTGCGCATGCTGTGGCGGCGCGGTGAACAGCAGCTCGTAGTCGTCGCCGCCGGTCAGGCTGCACAGGCGCTGCACCGTCAGCGGCTGCGCGCGCAGCACCACACTGCACGGCAGCGCATCGACCTCGACCACGGCGTCCACGCCGGAGCGTTGCAGCACATGATGCAGATCCCCTAGCAGCCCGTCGGACACATCGATGGCGCTGCTTGCAACCCCGCGCAGCGCCACACCGAGTGCCACGCGCGGCTGCGGCTTTTCCAGGGCACGAAGCACCGCATCGAAGTCACCATCAGCGAGCGACCGCGTGCCGCGAACGACTTCGAGTGCCAGCCGCGCATCGCCCAGCACGCCGCTCACATACAGGTCGTCACCCACCTGTGCGCCCGAGCGCAGCAAAGCGCCCGCGCCAGCCACTGGCACCAGGCCGAAGACGCTGATGCAGATGTTCAGCGGCCCGCGCGTCGTGTCGCCACCGATCAGTTCGCAGCCGTGGACATCGGCCAAGGCCAGCAGCCCGCGCGAGAAGCCGTCCAGAAATATCTCGTCGGCGTGGGGCAAGGCCAGCGCCAGCGTGAACGCCAGCGGCTCGGCACCGCAGGCGGCCAGGTCGCTCAGGTTGACCGCCAGCGCCTTGTGGCCGAGGCGCTCGGGGGCGACCGTCGACAAGAAATGGCGGCCCTCGACCAGCATGTCGCACGAGGTCGCGAGCTGCATGCCCGGCGGCACGGCGAGCAACGCGCAGTCGTCACCGATGCCCAGCGCCGCGCGCCGTGCCGGGCGGTCGAAATACTTCGCGATGAGGTCGAATTCGCCGAGCGACATCCGCGCATTCTCGCCGCGCGCACCGGCGTATCGTTGGGCCAACCGATGCGCCGCACAGGCCGACTCCCCAGGGAACTTCGCATGACCACGCCCAACGACATCAAACAAGCCGAGCTGCGCCGCGCGGCGCTCGACTACCACGAGTTCCCGACGCCGGGCAAGATCGCGATCGCGCCCACCAAGCAACTGGTCAACCAGCGTGACCTGGCCCTGGCGTACTCGCCGGGCGTCGCAGCGGCCTGTGAAGAGATCGTTGCCGACCCGGCCAACGCCTACAAGTACACCGCGCGCGGCAACCTGGTCGCGGTGATCACCAACGGCACCGCGGTACTCGGGCTGGGCGACATCGGGCCGCTCGCGTCCAAGCCGGTGATGGAAGGCAAGGCGGTGCTGTTCAAGAAGTTCGCCGGCATCGATGTGTTCGACATCGAGCTGGCCGAACGCAACCTCGACAAGCTGATCGACACCATCGCCGCGCTGGAGCCCACCTTCGGCGGCATCAACCTCGAAGACATCAAGGCGCCGGACTGCTTCTATGTGGAGCGTGCGCTGCGCAAGCGGATGAAGATTCCGGTCTTCCACGATGACCAGCACGGCACGGCCATCGTGGTCGGCGCCGGGGTGCTGAATGCCCTGCGGGTGACGGGCAAGGACATCCAGCAGATCAAACTGGTCACCTCGGGCGCAGGCGCTGCCGCGCTGGCCTGCCTGACGCTGCTGGTGAAGCTGGGCGTGCCGCGCGAGAACATCTGGGTCACCGACCTGGCCGGCGTCGTGTACGAGGGCCGCACCGAGCTGATGGACGAAGACAAGATCGTCTTCGCGCAGAAGACCACGCTGCGCAGCCTGGCCGAGGTGATGCGCGGCGCCGATGTGTTCCTTGGCTTGAGCGCGGGCGGGGTGCTGAAGAAGGAGGTCGTCGCGACGATGGCCCCGAACCCGATCATCTTCGCGCTGGCCAACCCGACGCCCGAAATCCTGCCCGAGGAGATCAAGGAAGTGCGCAGCGACGCGATCATCGCGACCGGCCGCACCGATTACCCGAACCAGGTCAACAACGTCCTGTGCTTTCCGTACATCTTCCGCGGCGCATTGGATTCAGGCGCGACGACGATCACGGTGGAGATGGAGATCGCAGCCGTGCATGCGATCGCCGAGCTGGCCCAGGCCGAGCAGAGCGAGGTGGTGGCCGCCGCCTATGCCGGCGTGACGCTGAGCTTCGGGCCGGACTACCTGATCCCGAAGCCGTTCGACCCGCGGCTGATGATCAACATTGCGCCCGCCGTGGCCCAGGCTGCGGCCGATTCCGGCGTCGCGACGCGGCCCGTGCGCGACATGGCCGCCTACCGTGAGAAGCTGCAAAGCTTTGTCTACGCCTCGGGCGCGACGATGAAGCCCATCTTCAACCTGGCCAAGCGCGCACAACACAAGCGCATCGCCTATGCCGAAGGTGAAGACGAGCGCGTGCTGCGCGCCGCGCAGATCGTTGTGGACGAGGACCTCGCGCGCCCCACGCTGATTGGGCGGCCGGAGGTCATTGCATCGCGGGTCGAGAAGTTCGGCCTGCGCTTGGGTGCGGGGCGCGACTACGACCTGGTCAACACCGAAAACGACCACCGCTACCGCGACTTCTGGCAAACCTACCACCAGCTCACCGCACGCAAGGGCATCACCGAGCAAATCGCCAAGATCGAGATGCGCAGACGCCTGACCTTGATCGGCTCGATGCTGCTGCACACGGGCGAAGTCGACGGTCTGTTGTGCGGCACCTGGGGCAACACCACCCTGCACCTGCGCTACATCGACCAGGTGATCGGGCAGCGCGAGGGTGCCAAGGTCTACGCCTGCATGAACAGCCTGCTGCTGCCGGGGCGCCAGATCATGCTGGTGGACACCCACATCAACTACGACCCCACGGCCGAGCAGCTCGCCGAAATCACCACCCTGGCGGCCGAGGAAATGCTGCGCCTGGGGCTGCGGCCGAAAGCGGCCTTGCTGTCGCACAGCAATTTCGGCTCCAGCAACCACCCTTCGGCGGTGAAGATGCGCGACACCTTGGCCTTGCTGCGCCAAAACGCGCCGTGGCTGGAAGTCGACGGCGAAATGCACGGCGACACCGCGCTCAATGTCGAGTACCGACGGCGCCTGATGCCCAGCAGCACCCTGAGCGGCGAAGCCAACCTGCTGGTGCTGCCCAACATCGATGCCGCCAACATCGCCTACAACCTGCTGAAAACGGCCGCTGGCGGCGGCATTGCCATCGGCCCGGTGCTGCTCGGCGCGGCCAAACCGGTGCACATCCTGACCGCTTCGGCCACGGTGCGGCGCATCGTGAACATGACCGCGCTGGCCGTGGCCGACGCCAACGCGGCGCGCTGAGGGGTGCGTCACAGGCCTTTATGACGATCCCAAGACCTTCTTTGCGCACCCC
>JAKFUQ010000255.1 GCA_021732645.1 Rhizobacter sp.
GTGGCGCACGCACTGGGAGATCGAAGGACCGCGGGCGCCGCCGGTCCTTCGATCTCCCAGTGCGTGCGCCACAAGGCCTCAGCGTCGCTGCGCCACACCAGGCGCAGCACCAGCGCAGCGTCGTCCCAGGCCAGTGGCGCGCCCGGCGGCATGGCAGGCGCCATGTCTTGCTCGCCGACGAACCAGCAGGCGCCGCCGCGTACCAGCTGTTGCAGCACGGTGGCCGCATGGCGTCCATGCAAGGGCAGCGGCGACCCGACGCGGTGCAGCGCGAACGGCAGCAACGCTGCCAAGGCGGACTCATCGTCCGGGCCCACATAAGACGCCCGCGTGCGCAGGGTGTCGGCCACGCTCGGTGTGTGCGGGTGGTGGCGGCTGATCTCGCCGTTGCGGCGCACACTGCCCAGGTACAGCCGCAGCTGCAAGCGCGACTCCGCCACGCTCAGCACGTACATCAGGCGCTTGCTCTGCGGTGCAGGGCTGCGCTGCGCTGGCAACAAGACGTCGTCTGCCGACTCCTGAGCAAACGCCAGCGCCGAGGTGTGCAGCCACTGCTCCACCGCACGCGGCAAGCCCATCGCCGCGGCATCACCGGCACCGGCACCGGCAGCGTCGGCGCGCGGGTCGAGGCTGCGCAGCCGAGACAGCAGCGCCGGATAGGTGCCCGGCGCCTTACGCGCCAGGGTGGCGACCGATGCCGAGACTTCGGCAACCGCCGCCTCGACGGCATCGTTGGCGTTGGCACCTCGGGCCGACTTCGCCCCGGTCTGCCGACGCGCGCGCACCAGTTCCGCTTCGTGCGCCATCAACGCAGCCGCCACATGCTTGCAGTTGAAGCCCACCGGACAGGTGCACAAGCCGCGCAAGTGCAAGCCGGTGCGTGGGTCGACGAAGAAGCTGATCGTTTGCTCGTAGACCGCGGTACCCGAGCCGCGCAAGCGCGTGTGCAGCTTGCCGTCGTCTTCATGCTGCGACAACAGCGCGGCCTCGGGCTGAAGGCCGATCGCGCGCATCAACGTGGCGTGATCGAAATGATCGCTGAGGTCGAAATCGGCTGGCAGTGAAAACTCGGGCATCGGGCAGCGTCGGACAGCGGTTGGGGCGGGCAACCGGGCATTGTCGGTCAGGCCCGCCCGCTTGTGGCGAATGTGCGATCCTCGATCGTGTGATTTCCCGCCCCTGGCCCGCCAGCACCACCACGATGGCCCTGCCCAGTCTGCACCGCCGGCATTTCCTGCGCGGCTTGGCCGTGCTGCCGTGCGGCCTGCACGCTGGCCCGGTGCCGGCAGGCGAGCCCACCATTTCGCCACGCCCACTGGTGTTTCCCGCAGACCACGGCGCACACCCCGCTGCGCGCCTGGAATGGTGGTACGTCACTGGCGCCGTGCAAAGCGGCGCGTCAACGCCAGATGGTCACGGGTCATCGGCAGACTGCTGCGGCTTCCAGGTCACTTTTTTCCGCACGCGCACCGATGTGGCAGCCGATCACCCCAGCCGCTTCGCCGCGCGGCAGTTGCTGTTCGCCCACGCCGCGTTGACTGAACCCACGGGCGCAGCCCAGCTCGGCCACCTGCGGCACGACCAGCGCATCGCCCGCAGCGGCTTCGGCATCGCCGAAGCGGCGACGGGTGACACCGCCGTGTCGCTGCGCGATTGGCAATTGATGCGCGAAGCACACCCCGGCGGCAGCCGCTACCGCGCCCGCGTGGCCAGCGACAGCGCCCGCTTCGCCTTCGACTTCAGCCTGGCCACCACACAGCCGTTGCTGCTGCAAGGCGACGCCGGCTACTCGCGCAAAGGGCCCCAGCCCGAGCAGGCCAGCCACTACTACAGCCAGCCGCAGCTCAGGGTGAGCGGCACGCTGATGCGCGACGGCGTCGCACAGCCAGTGCGTGGCACGGCCTGGCTGGACCACGAATGGAGCGACTCGCTGCTGGACCGCAACGCCGTGGGCTGGGACTGGATCGGCATGAACCTCGACGACGGTGGCGCACTCACCGCCTTCCGGCTGCGCAGCGCCGAGGGCGACACCGTCTACGCCGGTGGCAGCTTCCGCGCGGCGGGTGGTGTCACGCGCAACTTCAGCGCCGACGAAGTGCACTTCACGCCCGGCCGCCTGTGGGTCAGCCCGGCATCACGCGCGAAGTACCCCGTGGAGTGGACGATCAGCACGCCCGCCGGTCGCTACACCGTCAGAACACGGCTCGACGCGCAAGAACTCGACAGCCGCACCAGCACCGGCGCCATCTACTGGGAAGGCCTGAGCGAATTGCTCGACGACACCGGTCGCCGCGTGGGCACGGGCTACCTGGAAATGACGGGCTATGCCGGCAGGTTGATGCTGTGACGAACGACGCACGCGGTGTGCGGTGCGAATTCCGACAGGTGGGACGTCTGATAGTGGAGCACCTGTAGGAGCGAGTCTGAATCCCGGTAGGAGGCATCGGATACGCAGCACAGATACGCAGCAAAATTGAGCTTCACGAATAGTTGGCCAACAAATGAAGCTCTTCTTCACGTGTATGGAATGCTTCCGCCTGAATGGCGCTCCATCCAACGAGTTTGTTCTTCTTGAGCTGCGCAATGATGGGCTCTACGAATTCACTTGCACGAATGGTCACAAGGCGCTCACTGCACTTCAGGAACAGAAGTTCGAAATTTTGTTTGAAATTGGGGCCTCTGCAATCCTAGATGGGTACTACCGGGAAGCCGTGTCTAGCTTCTCGGCAGCTTTGGAGCGCTTCTACGAATTCAGTCTGAGTGTTTTCTGCATGAAGGCTGGAGTGCAAGACGCAGAATGGTCTAAATCCTGGAAAACAATAGCCTCTCAATCCGAGCGGCAATTCGGTGCATTCGTCTTCTTGCACGCAGCGATCTTGGGCACATCGCCAAGCGTGCTTCCCGAAAAGCTGCGTAAATTTCGGAACGATGTCGTCCACAAGGGTCATATTCCTACTCATCCCGAGGCCCTTGAATACGGTGAAGTTGTCAGGCTCTTGCTCCAATCCGGGATAGCCACAATCCGAGAGAAGTGTCAGGAGCAAATGCAGGAATTCATCTTCAAGCATCTAAAAGCATCCTCGGCGGGAGCGCCAGTTGGCGCTCAGGTCGCAACAATGTCCATCGCCACGGCTGTGTCACTCACGCGGGTAGATGCCGCAGAAAAGAAACTGCCAGCAATTCTCGAGGACCTTCGAGCACGGCGGTCTCTCGGGCTTATTGGCTAGCCCGTTATTTCGGGGGACTACCTTCGACAGCCGCTGAATGAAAGTATCAGCAGGCCGTTGAGTTTCGATCTCTGTGAAAGGTGCCCGATGCTGAAAACCTATCGAGGCAGCTGCCACTGCGGCGCCGTCAAATTCGAGGCGGAGCTCGATCTCACTCAGAGTTCCTACCGCTGCAACTGCTCGATCTGCCGCAGAACCCGCTTCTGGCCCGCAATTGCCAAACCCGAAGGATTTCGCCTGTTGTCAGGTGAAGCAGAGCTGACGCGGTACCTGTTCCATACCCAGAAGAACCAGCACTACTTCTGCAAACACTGCGGCGTTCGTGCATTTGGTGTCGGCACCGAGACGCCCGTCGGGACGATGGTCGGGGTTCATCTGGGGTGCCTCGAAGGCGTATCGGCAGAAGAGCTGTCGCGCATCCCGATCACGTACGTTGACGGTCAGCACGACAGGTTTTCACCCCCCGGGTACTGCGCTCACCTTTGAGCTCGGCGCAGCGCCGCGCCATGCTGCCACATGACGCGGTGCTAACCTGAGCCGGACCACCACTGCCGCAAAATCCAAGCGCATGAGACTGCTGCTGCTCGAAGACGATGTGCTGCTGGGCGAAGGGCTGCGCGACTTCCTGCGGGCCGAAGGGCACGTGGTTGACTGGTGTTGCACCATCGCCCAAGCGCAGGGGCTGCGTGGCGAAGTCTTCGACGCACTGTTGCTCGACTGGCAACTGCCTGACGGCTCGGGCCTGGACTGGCTGAAGTCTCAACGCGCTCGCGGAGACTCAACGCCAGCGCTGATGCTCACCGCACGCGACCTGCTGCATGACCGCCTGGACGGTCTCGACAGCGGGGCCGACGACTACCTCGTCAAGCCCTTCGCGCCGGAAGAACTGGCGGCGAGGGTACGGGCGGTGGGCCGACGGCTGGGCGGCAGCGCGACCGGCCTCGCCGAGTTCGGTGCTGTGCAGATCCACCTGGGCGCCAAGTCGTGCTGCCGCGACGGGCAGCGCATCGAACTGACGGCGCGGGAATGGGCGGTGCTTGAGGCGCTTGCCATTCGGGCCGGGCGCATCGTGCCGAAGACCGAACTCGAACAGATCGTGCTGGGCTTCGATTCAGAGGTGGCCAGCAATGCGCTGGAAGTGCACGTTTCGTCGATACGGCGCAAGCTCGGCCGTGAGTTGATTGAAACGGTGCGCGGGCTCGGCTACCGGATGGACAAAGCGTGAGCACGGCCGCCGGCAACAAGCTGCCGCCGCTTGAGCCGTCCATCCGCGGGCGCCTGATGCGGGCCCTCGCTGCGTGGTCGGTGGTATGCGGTGTTGCCGTTGGCACGTCGGTGTGGCTGACGGCGGCGCTGGAGGTCGACGAACTGCTTGACGACACCTTGCAGTCGTCGGCCGAGCTGATCGGCGCACTGGTCGCCAACTTGCCAGAGAACGGCAGCGGCGTCATCGCGACCTCGGCTCTGCAGCCGACGTCCGAGCGATTCGCATGGCAGCTGACACGGGCCGACGGCACGCTGGTGGCACGCTCGGCGCGCGCGCCAGAGTCGCCCTGGTACGCCCAGGCTCAGGAAGGCCTCGGCCGTCGCGGCGAGTGGCACTTGTACGGGAAGGCGCTGGGCAACGAAGGGCGCATGCTCTACGTGGCACAGACATCGGCCGAGCGAAACCTCGCGCTCGCAGAAGTGGCCATTGGCGCCGTGCTGTCGGCCATCACCGTCGGACTGCTCAGCCTGTTGTGGATGGGCTCACGCCTGCGCGCCGAACTGAGGCCGCTGTCCACGCTGTCGGACCGACTGTCGCGGTGGAATCTCGAACCCGACCAAGCCGTGTCTGCACTCGGCAGCCCTGAACGGCTCGAGCTTCGGCCAGTGCACAGCGCGCTGCAAGCGCTGGCGCAGCGGCTGTCCACACGGCTGGCCAACGAGCGTGCCTTCTCAGCCCATGCCGCGCATTCGCTGCGCACACCGTTGGCCGGTATCGACGCGCAGCTGGCGGTGGCACTGCTGGAAAGCCCCGATGCGTTGCGGGAGCGGCTGCAGGGCGTACGTGGCGCCGCGGCGCGGCTTCAGGGCGTGGTCGCCGCGCTGCTCGGCCTTTTTCGCAGCGGGCTGGAACTGCGACGGGTCGAGGTCGATGTCGGTGCCATGCTGGCGCGCCTGCCTGCTCCGGGCGTCGATGTCCAGGTGGCACCGAACGAGCCGGTGTTGGCCGATGCCGACCTGCTGGCCGCCGCGCTGGCAAACCTGTTGGACAACGCCCGCCGCCACGGCGCTCGCGAGGTGCGGATCGAGTCCCGGGCGGGCGTGCTGCGCATACGCGATGACGGGCCAGGCGTTGACGCCGATCGGTGCGCGGCACTGAACCGCGCACTGGATCGGCAGGAATACGACGGCGTCACCGGACTCGGTCTGATGTTGGCCCATCGTGTTGCCCTGGCCCACGGCGGCAGTTTGCGGCTGCCTGAAATCGCCAACGGCTTCGAGGTCGAGTTGGTGCTCGCAGCCGCCGGCGGTTGACCGATCACGCGCAGAGCACGACCACCCAGGTCGCCGCCGCCAGCGCGATGCTCAGCATCACGGCGGCACTGCCCAGGTCCTTGGCACGGCCCAACAACGGATGTGGCGCGGTGGACACGGCATCGGCCACGGCTTCGATGGCCGAGTTGAGCAATTCGACGATCCAGACCAGCACCACCACAGCGATCAGCGCCATGGCTTGCAGCGGTGTGGCCGCGAGCCACCACGCCGCCACGGCGAGTGGTAGCCCGACAAACAGCTCCTGACGGAACGCAGCCTCGTAACTCAGAGCCGCGCGCAAGCCCGCGCCCGAATAGCGCAACGCTGCCCAGATGCGGTGCAAACCATCGTGGCTCTTGTAGGGACTGACCTCGGACGGCAGCGGTTTCGAGGCAGGGTCCAGCGTGGGGGGCATGTCGATCCGAGTGCAGGCTTTAGGGACGGGGTTCCAGTCTTGACCGGCAAGCTGAAGCCTCGCTGAAGTTCGAGCTTCGTGTCGTGCGGTGGCCACGCCTTGCTGCAAATCATTTGCAGCAAGAGCGCCGCGACCGTGTCGCCAGCTTCAGCTTTGCTTCAGGCTGCAAGACCCCAATGCGGTGCCATGTCAACGCCGCTACGCCCCACGCACGCAGCCAGTGCTGGGTGGCCTCGCACGCCACTGGTGCCGGGACTACCCCGTGTGTCCATGACCAGCGATCAGCTCGCCGTGGCCACGGGCGTGTACTGTGCGTTCGCGTTCAACAGCGCCTTCTTTGCCCGAGTGATGGCCGGGCGCAGCGCAAGCGATGTCTCGGCCTGGGGCTTGATGCTGGCGTTGACGGGCGCCCTGGTTGCGTTGAATGTTTTGCTGGCCGCGCTGCTGACGCAACGTTGGACCGCCAAGCCGTGGCTGGGCTTGCTCACGCTGGCTGCGGCAGCCGGCTCCTGGTTCATTGACGCCTATGGCATCACGCTCGACCCGTCGATGATTCGTAACGTGCTGCACACCGAGGTGGCCGAAGCGCGCGAGTTGGTCGGTGCTCGCTTTCTGACCCACATGGTGCTGCTTGCCGGCATTCCTCTGCTGCTGCTGACACGGGTGCGCGTGCGCAGGCAGCCGTGGCGCCGCGCCCTCGCTCAACGCATCGGTCTGCTGATGGGCTCGCTGCTGGTGCTGGCGCTGCTGATCTGGTCGGTGTACCAGCCCTTGGCCTCGCTCACGCGCAACCACCGCGAGTTGCGCTATCTGTTGACGCCGGCCAACCTGATGTGGTCCACCGGCAGCGTGATCGCAGCCGATGTGCGCGGTGCCGCCAGGCCACGCGAGCCGATCGGTCTGGATGCGAAGCAGGGGCCGTCGTGGGCCGCTCGCACGCGGCCGATGGTCGTCGTGCTCGTGGTCGGCGAGACCACGCGGGCGGCAAACTGGGGACTGAGCGGCTACGAACGTCAGACCACACCGGAGCTCGTGCAACAGGATGTCGTCAACTTCACCGATGTGACGAGCTGCGGCACCAACACCGAGACCTCGCTGCCGTGCATGTTCGCGCCCGTGGGCCGTCGCAACTATGACGAGGCTCGCATTCGCGGCCAGCAGTCACTGCTGCATGTGCTGGCGCGTGCGGGCGTGAGTGTGGACTGGCGCGACAACCAGAGCGGCTGCAAAGGCGTGTGCGACACCTTGCCAATGCAGACCGTAGACGCCGGGAGTGCGCCGGGCCTCTGCGACAGCGAACGGTGTCTCGACGAGGCCCTGACGCAGGACCTGGCGCAGCGGCTCAAGAACGCCAAGGGAACCCAGGTGTGGGTGCTGCATCTGCTGGGCAACCACGGGCCGAGCTACTTCCGCCGCTACCCGAAAGCCTACGCACGCTTTCAACCCGAATGCCGTGATGACGACCTGCACAAGTGCACGTCACCAGAGATCGTCAATGCCTACGACAACGCCCTTCTGTACACCGACCATGTGCTGGCTTCCGCGATCGACACGCTGAGGGCAGCGTCTGCGGAGGTCGACAGTGCGCTGCTCTACGTCTCCGACCATGGTGAGTCGCTTGGCGAACACGGACTGTTCCTGCACGGCCTGCCCTATGCGCTGGCACCAGAGGTGCAAAAGCGCGTGCCCATGGTCTGGTGGAACAGCGCGGGCTTCGACCGGGCCATCGGCGTCGCCGAAGGTTGCGTTGCGCGCGCCCTGTCGCAGCGGGCCCGGCAGCCGTTGAGCCACGATCACCTGTTCCACACCGTCCTCGGTGCGCTCGACGTCAGCACCGCGCTGCACGAGCCGACGCTGGACCTGACCGGCGCCTGCCGGACGAAGGCGCCATGAGGAGTCGGCCACGGGCCTCATGGCGAGGCGATGCCTGCATCGCGCTGTGGGCGCTGCTGGCCCTGGTTCTCTGGGAAGCCTCGGGCTGGGATCTCGTGCTGACCCGCTGGATCGCAACGCCGGCTGGCTTCCCGTGGCGTGACAGCCTGTGGGCGAGTCGCATCGTGCACCAAGGCGGGCGGGCGCTCGCCTGGACGATGATGGGCCTGCTGGTGTGGGACCTGGTGCGGCCGTTTGCCGCGGGGCCGTCGCAGGCACAGCGTGCCCGCGGGATCGTCATCGTGCTGGCCGGACTGTCGCTGGTGCCGCTGTTCAAGCGCTTCAGCGCGACGAGTTGCCCGTGGGACTTGTTGGAGTTCGGCGGCCGGGCCACGTACGTGCCGCATTGGCTCATGGGTCTGTCGGACGGAGGCCCCGGGCGCTGTTTTCCTTCAGGCCATGCGGTCGCTGCCTTCGCATACTTCGGCGTCTACTTTCTCTGGCGGCAGCATCGTCCCGCCGTGGCCCGCGCGGCGTTGGTGAGCGTGCTGGTCGTGGGATGCGCTTTTGGTTGGGCGCAGTGGGTGCGCGGCGCGCACTTCGTGAGCCACACGCTGTGGTCGGCATGGCTGTGTTGGGTGATTGCCGCTGTGGGTTCGCGCGCCCTGTTGACCGCTCCCGCCAGCACGCGCGCTGAGCGCGTCAGGCCCGAGGCCCTGGTGCGCTGATCCTCAGGGCAGCCGCACGCTGTCCAGCGCCCAGACCCGGAGGGCGGTGATAGCCTGCAGGCCGACTCAGTAGACTCAGCCGATGACCTCCATCACCTCGGCTTCGGCAGCAAGTGCCTCGGCAACGCCACGCACGCCTGCCCCACCCGCCCCAGCCAAGAATGTTCGTTCGCTGAGCGGCCTTGTGCCGTTTTTGCAGCCTTACCGCCACCGCATCGCGCTGGCCGTGGTGTTTTTGGTGCTGGCGGCGGTCAGCACGCTGGTGTTCCCGGTGGCTCTGAAATCGCTGATCGACCAGGGCATCGTGGCGGCCGACCCTGGCGAACGAGTGCTGGCATTGCGCGGGCATTTCTTCGCCTTGTTCGGCGTGGGGGCGGCGCTGGGCCTGTTCTCGGCGCTGCGCTTCTACATGGTGACCTGGCTCGGCGAGCGCGTCACCGCCGACCTGCGCAACGCGGTGTATGCGCACGTGGTCAAGCAGAGCCCCGAATTCTTCGAGACCACGCAGACTGGCGAGGTGCTGTCGCGGCTGACCACCGACACGACGCTGGTGCAGACGGTGGTCGGCTCGTCGCTGAGCATGGGACTGCGCAATGCGGTGATGTGCATCGGCGCGATGACGATGTTGATCGTCACCAACCCGGTGGTGATGGCGCAGGTGCTGGGCATCCTGGTGGGGGTGGTGCTGCCGTCGGTATATTTCGGCCGACGCATCCGCAAGCTCAGCCGCGCCAGCCAGGACCGCGTGGCCGACTCCAGCGCGATCGCTGCGGAAGTTCTGAACGCCATTCCGGTGGTGCAGAGCTACACCCAGGAAGCCCGCGAGGCGAAGCGCTTCGACGTGTCGACCGAGAACGCCTTCGCCACGGCCGTGAGCCGCACGCGGATGCGCTCGATCCTGGTCGGCTTCATCATCACCGCCACCTTCGGCGCGCTGCTCTGGGGCCTGTATCAGGGCACGCAGGCGGTGGTGCGCGGCGACATCACCGCGGGCCACCTCGGGCAGACGGTGGTCTACGTGATCATCCTGGTCAGCGGTGTTGCCGTGCTGTCTGAGGTGTATGGCGACCTGCTGCGTGCGGCCGGTGCGACCGAGCGGCTGATGGAGTTGCTGGCCACCGAATCGACTATCCGCTCGCCCGCCGCGCCCCAAGCGTTGCCCGCTGCCGTGCCGGGCATGCAACGCGGCTCGTCAGTGACGCTGGAGGCGGTGACCTTTCGCTACCCGTCGCGGCCGAAGCAGGCGGCATTGGCCGACTTCAGCCTGGTGATCGCCCCGGGCGAAACCGTGGCGCTGGTCGGCCCCAGCGGTGCGGGCAAGAGCACGGTGTTTCAGTTGCTGCTGCGCTTTTACGACGTGGACCAGGGCACGGTGCAGCTCGACGGCGTTCCGGTGCGCGAGCTGGCGCTGGGTGATCTGCGTAGCCGCATCGGCATCGTGCCGCAGGACAGCGTGATCTTTTCGGCCAACGCCTTGGAGAACATACGCTACGGACGGCCCGAGGCCAGCGACGCCGAGGTGATCGCCGCTGCCCAGGCCGCCTTCGCGCACGACTTCATCACCGCGCTGCCCGAGGGTTACCAGACCTTCCTGGGCGAACGCGGCGTGCGCATCTCGGGCGGGCAGCGACAGCGCATCAGCATCGCGCGGGCGATGCTGAAGAACCCGCCGCTGCTGCTGCTCGATGAAGCCACCAGCGCACTCGACGCCGAGAGCGAGCGCATGGTGCAAGCGGCGCTGGAGTCCGCCATGAAGGACCGCACCACGCTGATCATTGCGCACCGGTTGTCGACCGTGCAGCGCGCCGACCGCATCGTGGTGATGGACGGTGGCCGCATCGTCGAGAGCGGCACGCACACCGCGCTGAGTGCGGCCGGTGGGTTGTATGCGCGCCTGGCGAAATTGCAGTTCGATGCCTGAAGGGGCAAGGCGCTCGGCCGCCCATGTCATTCTGTGCTTATGATTCATGCCTGTTCTTGATGGAGGTAATTCATGCGTGGAATTCGCAACGCCCCCAAACGCTCGATCAATCTGTCGCTGAATGCCAAGGTTCTCGATTTGGCGCGGGGGATGGGCCTGAACATTTCGCAAACCGTCGATGCCTTGCTGACAGAGGAGGTCATGCGCCAGTACTGGCAGCGCTGGCAGACAGACAACGCCGAGGCCATCGCTCACTACAACGCGAGGATCGAGCGCGACGGTGTTTTTTCTGACCGCTATCGAACCTTCATGCGCAACCCAGCCGATCAGGATGCTGCCTGACATCGCATGGCCCGCTTCGACATTTATCAAAATCCATATGCACCCGAGCGGGTGCACACGCCCTTCGTTCTCGATGTACAGAACGATCACCTCGGCCCGCTCGGTACCCGAATCGTCATCCCCCTGCGCTCGTTGAAGGGCTTCGGCACGCGGGCACAGGGTTTGAACCCGCAAATCCAGGTCGATGGCAAGTCTGTGATTGCCGACACGGCGGCGCTCGCACCGGTGCCGACGACGCTGCTCAGAAGGCCCGTCGCACGTGCCGATCAGTGGCGTGATGAGGTGCTCGACGCGCTCGACACCCTCTTCGGCTCGTACTAGCCCACGATCGCTCGCCAGCGCCATGTAGGCCGCAGCCGACACGTGCTGGGTCCGGTTTCCGACAGCGCTCGGCCCGCGCCCGTTGCAGTATGAGACCACGCTGCACATGGTGGCGATCCACTTTTTCGAGAGTCCTTCATGAACACCCTCCATACCATTCAACGGCCCGTCTGGGCCCTGGCCGCCACCGCACTGCTGCTGGGCGGCTGCGCCAACCTGAGCGAACGCGAGCGAGGCACTGCACAGGGGGCCGGCATCGGTGCGGCCGGCGGCGCGGTGCTGGGTGCGATCAGCGGCGGTAATGCGGTGCGTGGAGCGGCCATCGGCGGCGTGCTCGGTGCGGTGGCGGGCAACCTGTGGTCCAAGCGCATGCAAGATCGCAAAGAGGCGATGGAGCAAGCCACCCAGGGCACCGGCGTCGAAGTGACCCGCACCGCAGACAACCAGTTGAAGCTGAACATCCCGAACGACATCTCGTTCGACATCAACAGCTACGCGATCAGGCCCGAACTGCGCGGCGTGCTCGACCCATTTGCCAACAGCCTGCGCGAAGACCCGCAGACGCGCTTGCTGATCGTCGGCCACACCGACAGCAGCGGCAGCGATGCCATCAACAACCCGCTGTCGATGGACAGGGCACAAAGCGTGCGCGACTACCTGGTGGCGCGTGGCGTCGGTGTGACGCGGGTCGAGACCGCCGGGCGCGGCAAGAACGAGCCGGTGGCCGACAACAACAGCGACATCGGCCGTGCCCAGAACCGCCGGGTGGAGATTTTCCTGCGCGAACCCGCCGCTTAAACTTCAGGGGCGATGACCAGCCCTTACGAAGATCTGATGCGCCATGTGCGCGACCACGGTGTGTTCAAGCCCGACCGCACCGGCACCGGCACCACCAGTGTGTTCGGCCACCAGATGCGCTTCGATCTGAGCGCAGGCTTCCCGTTGGTGACGACGAAGAAGGTGCATCTGAAGTCGGTGATCCTGGAGTTGCTGTGGTTCCTGCGCGGCGACGGCAATGCGCGCTGGCTGCAGGAGCGGGGCGTGACAATCTGGAACGAATGGGCCCGACCCGACGGTGACCTGGGCCCGGTCTACGGCGTGCAGTGGCGCAGCTGGCCCACCCCCGGTGGCGGGCACATCGACCAGATCGCCGAGCTGATCCGCACCCTGAAAACCAACCCCGATTCGCGCCGCATGATCGTCAGCGCCTGGAACGTGGCTGAACTGGACAAGATGGCGCTGATGCCCTGCCATGCGTTGTTCCAGTTCTACGTGGCACCGTCCGCCGTGGTGGGCGAGCCGGGCCGTTTGAGTTGCCAGCTCTACCAGCGCAGCGCCGACATCTTCCTCGGCGTGCCGTTCAACATTGCCAGCTATGCGCTGCTGACGCACATGGTGGCGCAGCAGTGCGATTTGCAGGTCGGCGACTTCATCTGGACGGGCGGCGATTGCCATCTGTACAGCAACCACGCCGAGCAGGTCGAGTTGCAACTCTCACGCGAGACCAAGGCTACGCCCACGCTGCACATCAAGCGCCGCCCGGCGTCGATCTTCGACTACGACTACGACGACTTCGAGGTGCGCGGCTACGAGCCGCACCCGGCCATCATGGCGCCGGTAGCGGTGTGACGCTGCCGGGCCAGTGGCTCAGTAGCTGATGCTGTAGCGGTAGCCGCGAAAGCTCAGCACCGCAGCGCGCAGCTCGATCTGCTGCAGCGACACCTCGGGCGTGAGCGCATCGCCTTCGTGGAAGACGTTGCCGTTGACGATGAGCATGCGGTTCGCTGGGCTCTCGGAGTACGTTGCGCCGCTCACTTTCAACGCGGGCAGGCTGTTGCGGATGTGGTCGGGCAGATCCTTGATCGCATGGATGCGAGCTTCGGGCTGAACAGCGAGGGGCGCAGACGCTGCAAGCGCCTTGTCTGGCTTCGGAGGGCGCGCCGCAGGCAGGGCAGCCACCGCGGGTGCCTGGACTGGTGGAGGAACGGTGGGCCATTGGAAGGTCGGCGGGGGTGGCACCGGCGCCGCCGACGCTGCGGGGGGTACCGCGGCGGGTAACGCCCT
>JAKFUQ010000017.1 GCA_021732645.1 Rhizobacter sp.
TAACTACTTATTCCAGCGAGTGCCGCCGGGTTATCTGGCACCAAAAGAATCGCCATATGGTACGCCGTAGGAGAGATGGCATATCCGGCTGGACCTCCCGTCACATGACCTACCAAGTAGACCGTGAGCCCCGACGGATCCTTGCCATTGACCGGATCATTCCCCACATACGCATACAGATTCCAATCATCCGCATACCCAATCGGATCCGTCTGCATGAACAGCCCGAGGGTGGGTGAGTAAAAGCGTGCTTTGTAGTAATACAGCCCCAGGTTCGGCATGAGCGTCTGCCCGGTGTACCTGAAGCGCACGCCTGCGGTCTGGCTGGGCTCGCCGAACGGGCCGTAGGCATACGCGGCTGTGCTGCTGCCCGTGCTGTTGGCACTGGCCACCACACTGCCCAGGTGGTCGGCGTACAGCCATTCCTTGCCGGTGGTTGTGCTGCCTTGATAAGCCACCAGCGTCTCATCGACCCCAGGGCCGGGCACGTAGCGGCGCAGCAGCGCGCCTGCGCCGTCGTATTCGGCCACCAGACTCACGCCGTCGTAGAGGAACTGCGTGGTGGTGGCGGTGGGGGTGGTGCCATTGAGCACCTCCTGACGCAGCCGCCCGGCGGCGTCGTAGGCGAGCGCCACGCTGGTGCCGCTGCGGCTGGCGGTCTTGAGCTGGTTGTCGGCGTCGTAGCCCCAGCTCCAGGTGCCGTCGCCGGTGAGGTTGCCGCTGGCGTCGTGGCTGAGCGCTGCCCCGGCCACGGTGGTGTACTGGTTCAGCCCGTTGGCGGTGTAGCCGATGGTGCCGTTGGTACTGTTAACAGCGCCGCTCCACTGGTAGGCGTCGTTGCTCCAGGTGTGGCTGATGAGCTCTTGCGCCTGGTTGCGTGCGTAGCCGTAGGTCACATCTTGCGCAGTGCCGGTGAGGTTGTGCGACAGCCCCGCGAGGGTGCCCTGGCTGCCGTAGCTGTAGGCGCTGGCGGTGGTGTTGCCGAGCGTGACGCTGGTGCGCCGCGACAGGTCGTCGTAGGCCGTGAAGTCGGCCAGGGTGGTCATGCCCAGCTCCCTGACGGTGGATAACCCTGCTGTGGTAATCATCGATGTACCAAACTAGGCCTGAGAGTCAAGCCACCACCTACCTGCCCCTGAAAACGGCGGGGACTCCAACAATTTCCGAGTAGAAACAACTCATTTGCACACTGCTCACATCATAAGTAGAGTCATTTCTACTGTCTGACTCCGGGGGTGGCGTGATCTCCGTTTCTTCGCTGATCACCACCATCAACACCCGCGATGAACAGTTCTCTCAGATGACCAGCAAATCAACCGCTGCAGCGCCTGCACTGCTGCCGCGCATCGAGAGCCGCATCGTCGTCATCCGCGATCTGCGCGTGATGATCGATGCCGACCTGGCAGCACTCTATGACGTGACGACCAAGCGTCTGAATGAGCAGGTTAAGCGCAACGCGGATCGCTTCCCCGGCGACTTCATGTTCAAGCTTGACGCGGCCGAGAAGGCCGAGGTGGTCGCAAATTGCGACCACCTCGCCAAGCTGAAGTTCTCCAAGGTGCTTCCCTCTGCCTTCACCGAGCACGGCGCCATCCAGGCAGCAAACGTGCTGGCCTCACCCCAGGCCGTAGAAATGGGCATCTTTGTCGTGCGCGCCTTCGTGCGCATGCGCGAGCTGGCCGCCATGCACGGTGACCTAGCCAAGCGGCTCGACGAACTCGAGCAGAAGACCGAGGGACTCGCACTGACGCACGACACCTTCAGCCGCAATACGCGCATTCAGTTCAAGCAGCTATTCGATGCCATCCGCGAACTGATGACACCGCCCGATCCGCCCAAGCGGCCCATCGGGTTCGTCACGCCAGACGAGAAGAAGGCGAAGAGCTGATCAGCTTCTGTGAGGTTGTGCGACAGCCCCGCGACAGGTCGTCGTAGGCGGTGGAGTCGTAACCGGTGCTCACGGTGCGGCATAGACTGATCGCTTTGCGAAGGCGGGCGACATGTCGATGCTGATCCTGGGTCTGGTGATTTTTCTCGGCGTGCACGCCACCTCGATCTTCGCGCCGGCGTGGCGCAATGCGCAGGTGGCCGCGCGCGGCGAGGCGGTGTGGAAGGGCGGCTACGCGCTGCTGTCGCTGATCGGCTTGGCGCTGATCGTTTACGGCTACGGCATGGCCCGTGGCAACCCGGTCGTGCTGTACGAGCCGCCCGCATTCCTGCGCCACGTGGCCTGGACGCTGATGCTGCCGGTGTTCCCCCTGCTGCTGGCGGCCTACCTGCCGGGGCGCATTTCCGCCGCCACCAAGCACCCGATGTTGCTTGCGGTCAAGCTGTGGGCGCTGGCGCATTTGCTGGCCAATGGTGATCTGGCGTCGCTGCTGCTGTTCGGCGCCTTCCTCGCGTGGGCGGTGGCCGACCGCATTTCGCTCAAACGCCGACCGGTGTTGCCAGGGACGAGCCGCGCCGCCAGCGCACCCGCTGGCCGCTACAACGATGCGATGGCCATCGTGGCGGGACTGGGTTTATATGCAGCTTTCCTCGGGGTGCTGCATGTGTGGCTGATCGGCGTGTCACCGCGCTGAATTGAGGCTTGCAACTGCGCTGCCTGAGGGGCCTGGAGGTGACTCCTCACGCATTACTTTCAAAGGTATCCTCAACTGGTTGTTTTTGAAGGAATTTTCTCTTTCCTCAGTTCAAAAACATGTGCTAAGTCATTGATTTGATTGAATTTATTTTGACTCCGCGTTGACCCAGGCGGACGCGATGCGCTACAGTGGATCCAAGTGCATTTTTCTGGGTTTTTGTGGCAAATCTGGTGTTTCAGGGACCTGCGGCGCTCACCTTGGACAGCAAGGGCAGGCTGACCATGCCTGCGCGTCACCTGACGGTGTTGAAGGCGGCGGCGCTGACCCAGCTCACCCTCACCAAGCACCCCGACGGTCCGCTGATGGTGTTCCCGCGCCCGACCTGGGAAGAGTTCCGCGAGCGGATCAACGCCTTGCCGATGGAAGCGGTGCGCTGGAAGCGGGTGTTTCTTGGCAACGCGATGGATGTCGAGATCGACGCCTCCTCGCGGGTGCTGATCGCGCCAGAGCTGCGCAAATCGGCCGGCCTGGATCGCGAGGTGATGCTGATCGGCATGGGCAGCCACCTCGAGCTGTGGGACGCTGTTGCGCACGCAGCGCATGAATCCGAGGTGGTTCAAAGCGAGATGCCCAACTCGCTCAAGGGTTTTACCTTCTGAGCGGGTGGGCCGTGACCACGCCAACACCTGGAACTGCGGCTGCACCCGCACCCGCCTCGGCACTCTCGCACACCACCGTCTTGCTGGTGGCGGCGGTCGATGCCTTGCTCGGTCAGGCGTGCCCTGAGGGCGATCACGCTGATCACGCCGAGGGTGTGCCCAACGGCACCTACGTCGACGGCACCTTCGGGCGCGGCGGGCACACCCGGGCGCTGTTGCAACGCCTGGGTGCCAGAGCCCGCGTGATCGGCATCGACCGCGATCCGCAAGCGGTTGCCGCTGCCGCCATCGACCCGCAGCTGGCCGACGACCCGCGCTTCTCCATCCACCACACCCGCTTCGGTGCGCTGGTGCCGACACTGGCTGCGGCCGGTGTCACGCGCATCGACGGACTGCTGCTCGACCTGGGCGTGTCGTCACCGCAAATCGACAGCCCTGAGCGCGGCTTCAGCTTCCGTTTCGACGGCCCGCTGGACATGCGCATGGACACCACCCGCGGCGAGAGCGCCGCGGATTTTTTAGCCCGCGCCGACGAGCGCCAGATTGCGGAGGTGATACGCGACTATGGGGAAGAACGGTTTGCTGTCCAGGTTGCAAAGGCGCTTGTTGCTCGGCGCGAAAGCGGGCACCCAGTTCGAACCACAAGGGAACTTTCCGAAGTCGTGGCTGGTGCGGTCAAAACCCGCGAGCCGGGCCAGAACCCTGCAACGCGCACATTTCAAGCGCTTCGGATTTTTGTCAACGCCGAGCTTGAGGAGCTCGAACAAGGCCTGAACGCGGCCCTCGCACTGCTGGCGCCCGGTGGTCGGCTGGTGGTGATCAGCTTTCACTCGCTGGAGGACCGCATCGTCAAGACCTTCATCGCGCGCGAAAGCAAGCCGGTGTTCGACCGGCGTGCGCCGTTCGCGCCCGAAGTGCCGATGCGCCTGAGAGCGCTCGGCCGCGTCAAGCCTGGGGAAACCGAGCTGCGCGCCAACCCGCGTGCACGCTCGGCGGTGATGCGGGTGGCCGAGCGCACCGATGCGCCAGCTCCTGCGGCGACTTCATCGGGGGCCAGACGATGACTCGCCTGAACCTGATCCTGCTCGTGGCCTTGCTGCTCAGCAGCGTGTACCTGGTGCGCGTCTCTTACGACGAGCGGCGCCTGTATGCCGCACTCGACCGCGCGCGCACCGAGCAGCGCCAGCTCGAAACCGAATACGGCCGCCTGCAGGCCGAACAGCAGGCGCAGGCCACGCCGACCCGCATCGACAAGACCGCGCGCGAGAAGCTGCGCATGGTGCCGGTCACCTCGGCCATCGTGCAGCAGGTGGTGGTGTCGGCGGCCCTGCCCTCGGGCAGCGTCCCGCAGGGACAGCCATGACCAGCGGCCGTCCACCCCTGCGTTCCACCGCGCGGCCTGCCGCCAGTGCGCGCAGCCTCAACTACGCCAGCAGCCCGCTGCTCGCCTCGCGCACGCCGGCCTCGCGCTCGAAGCTGCTGGTGGCGCTGGTCGGCCTGGGTTTTCTGGTGCTGCTGGGTCGTGCGGTGTATGTGCAGGCGATCGGCACCGACTTCTACCTGAAGCAAGGCGAGCTGCGCTACGCACGCACGCTGGACTTGTCGGCCAGCCGTGGCCGCATCCTCGACCGCAACGGCCAGCTGATGGCGGCCAGCGTGCTGGCCCCCTCGCTGTGGGCGATCCCGAAGGACTTCAAGGCTGACCGGCCGCAGCGCGCCCGTCTGGCCGCCTTGCTCGGCATGACGCGCGCGCAGCTGGACAGCCGCATCGGCGACAGTGCCAATTTCGTCTGGCTGCGTCGGCAGGTTGATGACCAAGTGGCCAAGGACGTGCTGGCCCTGGGCTTGCCGGGGATCCACCAGGTGCGCGAATTCCGGCGCCAGTACCCCGATGGCGAGGCCGCTGCACACGTGGTCGGATTCACCAACATCGAAGACCGTGGGCAAGAGGGCATTGAGCTGGCGTTCCAGAAGGAATTGGTCGGGCGCAATGGCAGCCGGCGTGTCATCAAAGACCGCATCGGACGCGTCGTCGAAGACATCGGCGACAGCGTGGCGCCGGTCGATGGCCGCGACATCCAGTTGTCCATCGATTCGAAGCTGCAGTACTTCGCCTACCGGCGGCTGCGCGAGGCGGTGGTCGAGAACAAGGCCAAGGCGGGCAGCGTGGTGGTGCTCGATGCGCAGTCCGGCGAGGTGCTGGCGCTGGCCAACTACCCGAGCTATGCGCCGTCGGATCGGCGCAACCTGAGCGGCAACCAGTTGCGCAACCGCGCGCTCACCGACACCTTCGAGCCGGGCTCGACCGTCAAGCCGCTGATTGCCGCGTGGGCGCTGGAGACCGGCCGCGTCAAGCCCGACACCGTGATCCGCACCGCGCCCGGCCATGTGTCGCTGGGCCCGTTCATCGTGCGCGACACCCACCCCCACGGCGACATGACGGTGTCCGAGGTGATCCAGAAGTCCAGCAACATTGGCGCGATGCGCATGGGGCTGATGTTCCAGCCGCGTGAGATGCGTGACCTGTATGCCAGCGTCGGTTTCGGGCAAAAGCCGCAGCTCGGTTTTCCCGGCGTGGTCGGCGGGCGACTCAAATCCGTCAAGCAACTCGACGAGATCACCCGCGCGACGATGAGCTACGGCTACGGCCTGTCGGCGTCGCTGTTCCAGATCGCGCATTCGTACACCGTGTTTGCACACGACGGCGAGTTCATCCCGGCCACGCTGATCAAAAGCGACAACGCGCCCGACGCTGCCAAGGTCAGCGGCGTGCGGGTGATTTCGGCGCAGACCGCGCAGACCGTGCGCCAGATGTTGAGCTTGGTCACTGGCCCCGGCGGCACCGCCCCGAAGGCGCAGACCATGGGCTACTCGGTCGGCGGCAAGTCGGGCACTGCCTACGCGCATGAAGGCAAGGGCTACGACACCAAAAGGTACCGCTCGTGGTTCGTTGGCCTGGCGCCCATCACGCAGCCGCGCATCATCGTCGCGGTGATGGTGGATGACCCCACGGCTGGCAAGTGGTACGGCGGCGAGGTGGCCGCACCGGTGTTCAGCGACCTGGTGCAGCACACCTTGCGCATGCTCGGCGTGCCGCCCGATCTCGATGTGAAGACGCAGATCGTCGCGCACAACGCGCCGTCCGAGGACGAGAGCTTCTGATGGCGCTGCAGCACCTCGGCTCGGTCCCTGCAGCCCTGTCGTGGCTGGTGCGACGCGACGCGCGCGGTCTGGTGACCGACAGCCGCCGGCTGACGCCGGGCGACGCCTTCATCGCCTGGCCCGGCACGGTGCACGACGGCCGGCAGCACGCGCTGGCGGCACTGCAAGCGGGGGCGGCGGCCTGCATGGTCGAGGCCGACGGCGCCGAAGCGTTGGGCTTCGACGACCTGCGCATCGCGGCCATGGACGGCTTGAAGGCCAACGCCGGCCCCCTGGCGAGCGCCTTTTTTGGATCGCCCAGCGAGCGGCTGTCGGTGATCGCGGTCACCGGCACCAACGGCAAGACCTCGACCGCGTGGTGGACGGCGCAGGCCTTGTCGGCACTCGGCAGGCGCTGTGGCATCGTCGGCACCTTGGGTGTGGGCGAGGTGTGCGGCGGGTCGGGCAGCGCGGGCCTGCCAGCGCTGGTGCCCACGGGAATGACCACGCCGGATCCGGTCACGCTGCAGCGCGCGTTCAAGCGCTTTGCCGACGAGGGTTTTGCGGCCTGCGCGATCGAGGCCTCGTCGATCGGACTGGTCGAAGAACGGTTGTCGGGCACCCACATCGACGTGGCGGTGCTCACCAATTTCACCCAGGACCACCTCGACTTTCACGGCTCGATGGAGGCCTACTGGCAAGCCAAGGCCGAGCTGTTCGACTGGCCCGGACTGCGCGCGGCGGTGCTGAACGTCGACGATGCCCAAGGTCGGCTGCTGCACGGCGCGCTGGCCGGCAGTGCGCTCGATGTGTGGACGTATGCCGCGGCGGCGTCTGCCACGGCGCGGCTGTGTGCCCGCGACATCCACCACCTGGGCGATGGCCTGGTGTTCGAGCTGGTCGAGTCGGGGTCGCCGCTGGTGTTGCTGCGCAGCGGGTTGATGGGCGACTACAACGTGTCCAACCTGCTGGCCGTGGTGGCGACCTTGCGTGCGCTGGGCATTGCGCTGGCCGATGCCGCCGCCGCCTGTGCCTTGCTGACCTCGGCGCCAGGGCGCATGCAGCGCGTCCTGGCACACGCGGAAAGCGCGACCGCGCAGCCTGAAGTGCTGGTGGATTACGCCCACACCCCCGACGCACTGGACAAGGCCTTGCGCGCCTTGCAGCCGCTGGCCGCCGCACGCGGCGGCGTGCTGTGGTGCGTGTTCGGCTGCGGCGGCAACCGCGACGCGGGCAAGCGGCCGCTGATGGGCGCGATCGCACAACGCCACGCGCAGCACGTGGTCGTCACCAGCGACAACCCGCGCGATGAGGTGCCGGGCGCGATCATCGCTGCGGTGGTTGCTGGGATGACCTCGCAACCCGCACCGCGGATCATCGAAGACCGCCGTATGGCCATCGCCTGGGCGGTCCACCAGGCGCAGCCCCACGACGTGGTGCTGATCGCCGGCAAGGGCCACGAGTGCGACCAGGAGATCGCTGGCACCAAGCATCCGTTCGACGATGTCATCGAAGCCCGCATGGCCTTGCAGACACGTGCTGCCCGCGGAGTCGCCGCATGATGACGCTGGCGCAGGCGCACACGTTGTTGCCGGGCTCGCGCCTGATCGGTGACGCTGCCACAGCGCTGCTGCGCGTGCACAGCGACACGCGCAGTCTGCGCGCGGGCGATCTGTTCGTTGCGCTGCGCGGGGAGCGTTTCGATGCGCACGACTTCCTGGCGCAAGCCCAGGCCGCAGGCGCGGCGGCGGCGCTGGCCGAACAGGGGCTTGCTGCAGCAGGCCTGCCCGGCTTGGAAGTCGTCGACACGCGGGTGGCCCTCGGCACGCTGGCGGCCCACTGGCGGCGTGGCATGGCGCTGCCGCTGATCGCCGTCACCGGCAGCAACGGCAAGACCACGGTCACGCAGATGATCGCGGCCATCCTGCGCGCCTGGCAGGGCGACGGGGCGTTCTCGACCGAAGGCAATTTCAACAACGACATCGGCGTGCCGCTGACCTTGCTGCGCCTGCGCCCAGGGGTGCACCGCGCTGCAGTGGTGGAACTCGGCATGAACCACCCGGGCGAGATCGCGCAGCTGGCGGCGATGGCTGCACCCACCGTCGCACTGGTCAACAACGCGCAGCGTGAGCACCAGGAGTTCATGGCCAGCGTCGAGGCGGTGGCGCGCGAGAACGGCAGCGTGATCACCTCGCTGGCCGCCGATGGCGTGGTGGTGTTCCCGGCCGACGAGGCCTACACGCCGCTGTGGCGAGCGCTGTCTGGCACACGCCGTGTGCTGACCTTCGCGCACGGTGCGCAGGGCGCCACCGACGTGGCAGCCGATGTCACGGCCGATGCCACCTGGGCCGGCGACCATTGGAGTGTTGCGCTCCACACACCAGCCGGTGACGCTGCTCTGGCCCTGTACGTCGCCGGTCGCCACAACGTGAAGAACGCGCTGGCGGCCACCGCCTGTGCGCTGGCCGCTGGCTGCCCGTTGGAAGCGATCGTGCGCGGTCTCGAAGCCTTCACCGCCGTCAAGGGCCGTTCGCAGGCCAGCCGCATCGAGCGCGGTGGCCAGCGCGTCACCCTGGTCGACGACAGCTACAACGCCAACCCCGACTCGGTGCGCGCCGCAATCGATGTGCTGGCCGGCCTGCCCGCACCGCACTGGCTGGTGTTGGGCGACATGGGCGAGGTCGGCGACCAGGGCGCCGCGTTTCACCACGAGGTCGGCGCCTGCACGCGCAGCGCGGGCATCGAGTCGCTGTGGACCACCGGAGCGCTGAGCGCCCACGCGGCCGCTGGCTACGGCGCTGCGGCGCGTCATTTCGACACGGTCGAGGCGCTGCTGGCTGCCTTGTCCGAAGCGCCGCTGGCGTCGTCGGTGCTGGTCAAAGGCTCGCGCTTCATGCAGATGGAACGTGTTGTGGCGGCGCTGAAGTCGACGCCCGCGGTGTCATCGGCTGCGTCGACGGGGGCTGCTCATGCTGCTTAGCCTCGCCATGTGGTTGCAAACGCTGTCGCCGGAGTTCGGCTACTTCCGCGTCTTTCAGTACCTCACCTTTCGCGCGGTGATGGCGGCGATGACCGCGCTGCTGATCGGCCTGGCCTTCGGGCCGTGGGTCATCCGCCGACTGACTGCACTGAAGATCGGCCAGCCGATCCGCGAATACGGCGTCCAGCAGCACCTCGCCAAGTCGGGTACGCCGACCATGGGGGGCGTGCTGGTGCTGATCGGGATCACGGTGTCCACCCTGCTGTGGTTCGACTGGTCGAATCGCTTCGTGTGGATCGTGCTGCTGGTGACGCTGGGCTTCGGCGCGATCGGCTGGGCCGACGACTGGCGCAAGGTGGTCGACAAGAACCCGGAAGGCATGCGCTCGCGCGACAAGTTCTTCTGGCAATCGCTGATCGGGCTGGTCGCGGCGGTCTACCTGGCGTTCAGCGTCAGCGAGACCTCGAACCTGCGCGTCTTCGAGCTGTTCCTGCGCTGGGTGCAGAGCGGCTTCTCGAATGACCTGCCGCCCGCGGCCGACCTGATCGTGCCGTTCTTCAAGACCATCAGCTACCCGTTGGGGGTCTACGGCTTCATTGCGCTGACCTGGTTCGTGATCGTCGGCGCCAGCAACGCGGTGAACCTGACCGACGGTCTCGATGGGCTGGCGATCATGCCGGTGGTGATGGTGGCCTCGGCGCTCGGCGTGTTCGCCTATGTGACCGGCAACGCCTACTTCAGCAAGTACCTGCTGTTCCCGTACATCCCGGGCAGTGGCGAGCTGCTGGTGTTTTGCGCCGCGATGGCCGGTGCCGGCCTGGCCTTTCTGTGGTTCAACGCGCACCCGGCCCAGGTGTTCATGGGCGATGTCGGCGCGCTGGCGCTGGGCGGGGCACTGGGCACCGTGGCGGTGATCACCCGGCAGGAGATCGTGCTCGGCATCATGGGCGGCGTGTTCGTCGTCGAGGCGCTGTCGGTGATGTTGCAGGTGAGCTGGTTCAAGTACACCCGCAAGCGTTACGGCACCGGCCGACGCATCCTGAAGATGGCGCCGTTGCACCACCATTTCGAGAAGTCGGGCTGGAAGGAAACGCAGGTGGTCGTGCGCTTCTGGATCATCACGATGCTGTTGTGCCTGATCGGCCTGGCCAGCCTGAAGCTGCGGTGAGCGAGGCACGGCGATGAAGCATCTTCAAGGGCTCACCGTGCTGGTGCTGGGGCTGGGCGACTCCGGGCTGGCGATGGCGCGCTGGAGTGCGCGTTGCGGCGCAGCGGTGCGGGTCTGGGATAGCCGTGAATCGCCGCCGCAGGCCACCGCCCTGGCCGAGCACGTGCCGCAGGCACTGGTGCTCAATGGCGAACTGACCCCCGCCGCCTTCGACGGTGTGCAGCTGGTGTTGAAAAGCCCGGGCCTGTCGCCCACCGATGCGCGCATCGCCGCGCCGTTGAACGCGGCCATCGCGCGTGGCATCGCGGTGCAGGGCGAGCTCGATGTGTTTGCCCGCGCGCTGGCCGATCTGAAAGCCGAGCGCGGCTATGCACCGCAGGTGCTGGCGATCACCGGCACCAACGGCAAGACCACCACCACCGCGATGACGGCGCTGCTGGTCGAGCGCACTGGCCAGCGCGTCGCGGTGGCCGGCAACATCGGCCCGACGATGCTGCAGACGCTGGCTGAGGCGCTCGACGGCGACGCCGAGGCGTTGCCACAGGTCTGGGTGCTCGAACTCAGCAGCTTCCAGCTCGACGGCGTTGCGGGCTTCGAGCCCGATGCCGCCGCCCTCCTCAACATCACCGAAGACCACCTCGACTGGCACGGCTCGATGGCGAACTACGCGGCTGCCAAGGCCCGCGTCTGGGGTCGCCGCGCGGTGATGGTTGTCAATCGCGACGATGCCCGCATTGAAGCGCTGGCGCAGGCCGCACAGCCGCAGGCCCCTGCTGCCAAGGCCAGCGCGAAAGCGCGCGCGCCAGCGGTCGTCGCCCGCACCGTCGTGCGCTTCGGGCTCGACGCGCCGCAGCACCCGGGCGACTTCGGACTGATCACCGAAAACGGTGTCGCCTGGCTGGTGCGAGCGCTCGACGCCGACGACAGCTTCCCGCGCAAGCGGGTGCGCGCGGGCGCCCAGGTCGAACCCGAAGCGCTGCACCTCCAGCGGCTGATGCCAGCCGACGCGCTGCGCGTGCGCGGCCGCCACAACGCCGCCAACGCGCTGGCCGCACTGGCGCTGGCCACCGCGATCGGTTGTCCGCTGGCGCCGATGCTGCACGGCCTGCGCGACTACGCGGGTGAGCCGCACCGCGTCGCGCACGTGGCCACCATCGATGGCATCGATGCCTACGACGACAGCAAGGGCACCAACGTCGGCGCGACGGTCGCCGCACTCGTGGGCTTGGGCGCCGACCGCGAGCCCGCCAAGCTGGTCGTGATCCTCGGCGGCGACGGCAAAGGGCAGGACTTCTCGCCGCTGGCCGAGCCGGTGCGCCGCCATGCGCGTGCGGTGGCCACGCTGGGCCGCGATGCCGCGCTGATCGAAGCCGCGCTGGCGTCGATCGAGCCGTTGACGTTGCAGCGCCACGCCACGCTCGAAGCGGCCACGCGCTGGTCCTTCGCGCAGGCGCGGCAGGGCGACGCGGTGCTGTTGAGCCCTGCCTGCGCCAGCCTCGACATGTTCCGCAACTACGCCCACCGCGCCGAAGTCTTCGAGGGCGAAGTGCGTGCGATCGCGGCTGACGCGGGGGTGGCGGCATGAGCGTGACGCAGGCCCTGCGCATCGATGCGCTGAAGGCGCGCCTGATAGGCCTGTGGCCGCGCGACGCGTCTGAAGGCCGTGCCATCCCGGTACGCGACTGGATCAACGTGACCTCGGGCACGCCGACGCGAGTTCAGGGCTACGACCAGGTGCTGTTGTGCGTGGTGGTGGCGCTGCTGGCACTCGGCATCGTGATGGTGTACAGCGCGTCGATTGCGATGTCGGACAACCCGCGCTTCTCGTACTACACGCCCACGTATTTCCTGACCCGCCATCTGCTGTCGCTGTGCATCGCCTGTGTGGCCGCGCTGGTGCTCGTGCAAGTGCCCATCCGGGTTTGGGAGGCTGCAGCGCCCTGGATCTTTGTCGTGGCCCTGCTGCTGCTGGTGCTGGTGCTGGTGCCCGCCATCAGCGGTGACGGTGTCAAGGGGGCCCGCCGCTGGCTGCCGCTGGGCGTCATGACCTTCCAGCCGTCGGAGCTCGCCAAGTTGGCGATGACCATGTATGCCGCTGGCTACATGGTGCGCAAGATGGACGCCCGCGAGGACTTCTGGCAAGCGGTGCTGCCGATGGCCTTCGCAGTGGCGGTGGTGGGCCTGCTGCTGCTGGCCGAGCCGGACATGGGTGCCTTCCTCGTCATCGCGACGATCGCCATGGGCATCCTGTTCCTGGGCGGTGTCAACGGCCGGATGTTCCTGCTCATCACCGCGGTGCTGATCGGCGCCTTCGTGCTGATGATCACGCTGAGCGACTGGCGGCGCGAGCGCATCTTCGCGTACCTGGACCCGTGGGACGAGAAATACACCCTGGGCAAGGCGTATCAGCTGTCGCATTCGCTGATCGCTTTCGGGCGCGGCGAGATCTTCGGCCAGGGCCTGGGCAGCAGCATCGAGAAGCTGCACTACCTGCCCGAGGCGCACACCGACTTCCTGCTCGCAGTGATCGGTGAGGAGCTGGGCCTGGTCGGCGTCGCCTGCGTCATCGTCGCCTTCTTCTGGTTGACGCGTCGGCTGTTCTACATCGGCCGCCAGGCGATCGCGCTCGACCGGGTCTACGCGGGGCTGTACGCGCAGGGCATCGGGCTGTGGATGGGCGGCCAGGCCTTCATCAACATGGGGGTCAACCTGGGCGTGCTGCCGACCAAGGGGTTGACGCTGCCGTTGATGAGCTATGGCGGGTCGGCCATCTTGATGAACATGGTGGCGCTGGCCAT
>JAKFUQ010000196.1 GCA_021732645.1 Rhizobacter sp.
AGACGGGGCATGCACCGCGCAGGCGTTGGTACAGATCGAAATGCTCGCCGCGTGAAGCGTCAACGGTAGCGGGGTCGTGCACCACGCCCACCACCTGCGGGATCACATCGCCCGCACGGCGCACGATCACCGTGTCGCCCACGCGCACATCCTTGCGCCGCACTTCGTCCTCGTTGTGCAGCGTCGCGTTGCTAACGGTGGTGCCGCCGACGAACACCGGCTCCAGCTTCGCCACCGGCGTCAGCTTGCCTGTGCGGCCGACCTGGATGTCGATGCCCAGCAGCTTGGTCATCTGCTCCTGCGCCGGGTATTTGTGCGCCACTGCCCAGCGCGGCTCGCGCGTCACGAAGCCCAGGCGCTGCTGCAGCGCGCGGTCGTTGACCTTGTAGACGACGCCGTCGATGTCGAACGGCAGCGCATCGCGCCTCGCACCGATTGCCGCGTGGAAGCCGACCAGCCCCTCGGCGCCCTGCACCACCGCGCGCTCGCTGCTGACCGGCAGGCCGTAGGCGGCCAGCGCGTCGAGCAGGGCACTGTGCGTGGCGGGCAGCGCGCTGTTGTCGTCGCCCCAGCCCTGCACCTCGCCCAGGCCATAGGCAAAAAAGCTCAGCGGGCGCTTCGCTGCGATCGCCGGGTCGAGCTGGCGCACCGCACCTGCGGCGGCGTTGCGTGGGTTGACGAAGGTCTTTTCGTTTTTCGCGCCCTGCGCGATCAGCGCGCGCTGGCGCTCGTTCAGCGCCTCGAAATCGTCGCGGCGGATGTAGACCTCGCCACGCACCTCGAGCACCGCCGGTGGCGCCTCGCTGTTCAGCCGACGCGGGATCTGCGCGATCGTGCGGATGTTCTGCGTCACGTCTTCGCCGGTTTCACCATCGCCACGCGTGGCCGCCTGCACCAGCACGCCGGCTTCGTATCGCAGGTTCATCGCCAACCCGTCGAACTTCAGCTCGACCGCGTAGGCTATCGGCGGATCGGCCTCGGTGAGCGTCAGCTCGCGGCGCACCCGCGCATCGAAGGCGACGGCACCGCTGGGCTCGGTGTCGGTCTCGGTGCGGATCGACAGCATGGCCACCGCATGCCGCACCGCGACGAAGCCATCGAGCACGCCGCCGACCACCCGCTGCGTGGGTGAATCGTCACGGCGCAGCTCGGGATGCGCGGCCTCGATCGCTTCGAGTTCCTGGAACAGCCGGTCGTATTCGGCGTCGGGGATCTGCGGCGCGTCCAGAAGGTAATAAGCACGTGCATGCTGTTGCAGCAGCGCCCGCAATTCAGCGGCGCGGTGCACGTGTTCAGGCTCGCTCATCGCATGCCGAGGCTGCGGCTGCGGGGGCCGTCAGCTGAAAAGGCGCCGCGCCACCGCAGAGCCCGCGGCCAGGTCGCGCGAGCGCAAGGCGGCGTACAGCCGCACCAACTCACTGTCGATGAAGGCGAAGCCGTCGGCCGTCAGCGGCTGCCCGCGGTCGTCGACGATGTCGGCATCGAGGTCTTGCGCCAGGCCCGAGGCGCTGGCCTGCCACGCGGCGAAGGGGGCCGCAGACGAATCGGTTTGCGACACATCGAACCCCAGTGTCAGCGTGCGCAAGGGGGCACTGCTCGCGTCGTCGGACAACGCAGCCTGCGAGTCGAAGCTGAGCGTCAACACCGGCGGCGCGCCGTCTTCGGCCGACGGCAGCACCAGCCGACCCGGCAACACGCCGGGCACAAAACCGTGGCGCGAAGCCTGCTGCAGCACATAGCCGATGCTCCATGCGGCACTGCGAGCGCGCAGCAACAAGGCCATCTGTGCATCGTGTTCACCGGCGAATGCATCCAGCTCACGGGCACGCGCCGCGACTTCGCGCATGTCGGGGAAGTCGGCCATGGCGCCCAGCGTGTCGGCAAAACCAAGCAGTTTCTGCACGAACTCGGAGTACTCAATTTCGTTGAGCGCACCGGTGCGGTTGGCCAATTGCAGACCGGCTTGCAGTTCACCATAGCGCTGGCCCGGCATCGGGGGCTCCCACTCGCCGTCGTCGGCATTCAGGCCCTCGATGGTGAACGGCTTGCTGCCAGCACGTCGGCTGCCCGGCAGGTGCAACAACACCGCATCGCCAGTGACCGGCGCGTCCAGTGTCATGGGCACGATCACGTCGATCAGCGCGTCGATGCGTGGCGTCGCGCGGCGCAGCTGCGACTGGCGCGCCGCGGTGGTGTGGGCCGACAGTTCAGTGCCGCCCAGATGTGGCGCGATGCGCCCGCCCGGATCGCCCTGAGGCAGCGGCTCACCGGGCACGGTGTCGTGCGACGGCACCCCCAACACCGGCTCGCGTGGCTCGCTGTGCGCGGTGCGCAGGTTGGGCTGCCTGGACCCGGCCTTGCGCAGCTGCCAGGCACTGTGCGCAATCACGCCTATCAGCACCACGGCACCCAACAGCGCCAGTGCCAGCGTCAGGTCGTAGCTCATGCGGCTTCTGCCAGGCCAACCGCCTCGGCCATGTCCACCGCGACGATGCGTGACACGCCCTGCTCCTGCATCGTCACGCCGATCAGCTGCACGGCCATCTCCATCGCGATCTTGTTGTGGCTGATGAACAAAAACTGCGTGCCCTGGGCCATCTCCTGTACCAGCTTGGTGTAGCGCTCGGTGTTGGCGTCGTCGAGCGGCGCGTCGACCTCGTCGAGCAGGCAGAACGGCGCCGGGTTCAGCTGGAAGATCGCGAACACCAGCGCGATCGCGGTCAGCGCTTTTTCGCCGCCCGACAGCAAATGAATCGTGCTGTTCTTCTTGCCCGGTGGCTGCGCCAGCACCTGCACGCCGGCGTCGAGGATCTCATCGCCAGTCATCACCAATTTCGCCTGCCCGCCACCGAACAGCGTCGGGAACATGCGGCCGAAATGCTCGTTGACCTGGTTGAAGGTGCTGCCCAGCAGGTCTCGGGTTTCGAGGTCGATCTTGTGGATGGCGCCTTCGAGCGTGGCGATCGCGTCCATCAGGTCGGCGTTCTGCGCATCGAGAAAGCCTTTGCGCTCACGCGCGGTGCTCAGCTCTTCGAGCGCGGCCAGATTGACCGCCCCGAGCGCGGCAATCTCGCGGTTGATGCGATCGATCTCGGTCTGCAGACCGTGCAGCCGCACCCCCTGGCTCTCGATGCCTTGAGCCAACACCTCGAAGTCGACGTTCGCCGCAACCAGTTGTTCCAGGTACTGCGCCCCACCCAGCCGCGCGGCCTGCGCTTCCAGCTGCAACTGGGTGATGCCGTCGCGCAGTGGCTGCAGGGCGTGCTCACGCGACATGCGTTGCTCGTCGGTGCGGCGCAAGCGCAGCGTCAGGTCGTCGTAGTGGCTGCGCTGCGCGCCCAGTTCTGCTTCGCGGGTCAGTTTCAGCGCCAGTGCATCGTGCAGACCCGCCTGCGCCGACGCGTCGGTGTAGCGCATCAGCTCCTCGTCCAGCTGCGCTTGGGCCAGTGCGTTGGTGGCCACTTGCTGCGCCGCCGTTTCCACCGCACGCTGTTGCTCGCTGCGCCGCGCCGTCAGGGTGCGCGATGCGAACTGCGACTCCTGCACCTGGCGCTCCAGCGTGCGCAGTTGTTCGCGCGATGCGGCCAAGGTGCGCTCGGCTTCAATCACCGCGTCGTCCAGCCCGGCGTGGCATTCCTGTGTGGCCGCCAGCTCGATGTCCAGGGCCTCGAACCGCGCGTCGCTGGCGGCACGTCGTTCGCTCAGTTCTTCTTGCTGAGCATCGATCTCGGCCAGTTCAAACTCCAGCTGCGCCGCCCGCGACTGCGTCTGCTCGGCCTGCTGCGTCAACCTCAGCAACTCGACTTGCAGCTGGTGTGCGCGGCTTTGTGCCTCGGCCGACTCGCGACGCGCAGTGGCCAGCTGCTGTGCCGCGCTGCTGTACGCCGCTTCAGCGCGGACCAGCACGCTGCGCGCCTCGTCGGCGATCAGCGTCTGCGCACGCCACTGGCGATCGAGGTTCTCGATCTCCTGCGCGCGGGCCAGCAGGCCGGCCTGCTCGGAGTCGGGCGCGTAGAACGACACGGCATGGGCACTCGCAGCATGGCCCTCGCGTGTCATCAGCACCTCGCCGTGCTGCAAGCGGCTGCGCGCGGCCAGTGCGTCGTCGAGGCTGGCGGCGGTGTAGACGCCTGCCAGCCAATCGGTCAGCAGGGCTTTCAACCCCGCATCACCGATGCGCAGCAAGTCGCTCAGCCGCGACAGGGTGGTGTGGGCGGAAGCCGGGGACGCAACCGCAACCGACGGCGTGTAGAAGACCAATTTGGTCGGCGGCGCATCGGCAGCAAAGGCACGCACCGTGTCGACACGGCCCACTTCCAGCGCGTTGATGCGTTCGCGCAAAGCGGCTTCCAACGCGGTTTCCCAGCCGGTCTCGATGTGAATGCGCGTCCACAGGCCGGCCAGGCCATCGAGGCCGTGCTTGAGGAGCCAGGGCCGCAATTTGCTTCCGGTTTGCACTTTGTCCTGCAGCGCACGCAAGGCGTCCAGGCGAGCGCCAAAGTCGGTTTGCCGGCCCGCTTCGGTGTTGAGCTCGGCCTGACGCGACCGGCGGGCCTCGTCGAGCGCCGGCACCTGCTCGCCCAGTTCACCCAGCCGCGCATCGGCGATCTCGCGGGCCTGATCGGCGCTTGCGAACTGCTGCTTCAACTGCGCCATGCGATCGGCGTCTGGCGCGGCCAGCTGGCGCTTTTCACCGGCCAGCCTGTCGCGGCGCACGGCGAGCTGACGGCCTTGGTCTTCGATGTTGCGGATGTCGTTGGCCAGCACCTGAATCTGCTGCTGCACCCCTGCCACCAGCGCGCGCTGCGCACTGGCCGCCGATTGCGCCGCCCGCACCGCGTCTTCCAGGCCAGGCAGTTGGTCGGCCTGGGCCTGGGTCTGCGCGGCGAGCACCTCGCTGCGCTCGTCGGCGCTGGCGAGCTGCACCGCCAGCTGTTCGAGTTCGGCCTCGGCCTGCGCGCCGCGGTCGGCCCACTGCGCGGTTTGCAGGGCCAGCTCGGCTTGCCGCTTGAGAGTGCGCTCGCGTCCTTCGACGACGTAGCGGATGCGCTCTTCGAGCCGGCTGACTTCGAGCGAGGCTTCGGCCAGCCGACCCTGCGAGGCATGCAACTCGTCGCTGGCAGCATAGTGCGCCTGGCGGATGGTTTCGAGCTCAGCTTCGCCTTGCCGCAGCTCCGCCGTCTTGGCTTCGAGCACCAGCACCGCCGCATCGACACTGTTCTCGATGCGCTGCTGCTCACCCGCCGCATCGCGATGGCGCAGGAACCACAGCTGGTGCTGCTTCAGCGCCGCACCCTCTTGCAGGCTGCGGTAGCGGCCGGCGACCTCGGCCTGCTTTTCCAGCTTGTCGAGGTTGCCGTTCAATTCGCGCAGGATGTCGTCGACACGGGTCAGGTTGTCGCGGGTGTCGCGCAGCCGAGTCTCGGTCTCGCGGCGGCGCTCCTTGTACTTCGAGACACCAGCGGCTTCTTCCAGGAACATGCGCAGCTCTTCGGGCTTGCTCTCGATGATCCGGCTGATCGTGCCCTGGCCGATGATCGCGTAGGCGCGTGGCCCGAGGCCGGTGCCGAGGAACACGTCCTGCACGTCGCGGCGACGCACCGGCTGGTTGTTGATGTGGTAGCTGCTGTTGCCGTCGCGCGTCAGGATGCGCTTGACGGCGATCTCGGCGAACTGGTTCCACTGTCCGCCGGCGCGCGCATCTTCGTTGCTGAACACCAGCTCGACGCTGGCGCGGCTGGCGGGCTTGCGCTGCCCCGAGCCGTTGAAGATCACGTCTTGCATCGACTCGCCGCGCAGCTCGCTGGCCTTGCTCTCGCCCAGTACCCAGCGCACCGCGTCCATGATGTTGGACTTGCCGCAGCCATTGGGCCCGACCACGCCGACCAGCTGACCCGGCAGCTGGAAATGGGTGGGATCGGCGAACGACTTGAAGCCGGAGAGCTTGATGGAATTCAGGCGCATGGACGAGAGCGGATTCCAGCGCGCCCCATCAGCGATAGAGCACGTAAGTCGTTGATTTTATTGATTAAAACCCGGTGATGTCGGGCCTTTGCCAGCCGCGCATCATAGCATCGCCGCTGTGAGAAATTCCCGATCACGCGGCACGTTACCGCCGGTCACGAGCGCCATGACCACGGCCTGACCGCGCCGGCAGCCCGCCGATAATTCCGCGATGAATCCCTTGCTCGCTTCGCTGCAGCCCTACCCGTTCGAGCGCCTGAGGGCACTCACCCGACAGATCACGCCGAACGCAACCTTCAAGCCGATCAGCCTGGGCATCGGCGAGCCGAAGCACCCGACGCCGGCCGTGGTCACCGAGGCCCTGATCGCCAACCTGAAGGGCCTGGCCAGCTACCCGGCCACCGCGGGTGAACCGGCGTTGCGTAGCGCGATTGCGCAATGGATCACCCGCCGCTACGGCGTCACGGTCGACGAGACGCGCCAGGTGCTGCCGGTGAATGGCTCGCGCGAGGCGCTGTTCGCGCTGGCGCAGACGGTGATCGACCCGACGCGCGAGGGTGCGACGGTGGTCTGCCCCAACCCGTTCTATCAAATCTACGAGGGCGCGGCCTTGCTGGCCGGTGCCCGCGTGGCATTCGTCAACAGCGACCCGACGCGCCAGTTCGCAGCCGACTGGGCGTCGGTGCCCGAGGCCACCTGGGCGCGCACGCAGTTGTTGTACGTGTGCTCGCCCGGCAACCCGACCGGCGCGGTGATGCCGCTGGCCGAATGGAAGACGCTGTTCGAGCTGAGCGACAAGCACGGCTTCGTGATTGCATCGGACGAGTGCTACTCCGAGATTTACTTCCGCGACGTGCCACCGCTCGGGTCGCTGGAAGCCGCAGTGCATCTGGGGCGCAGCGACTTCCGCCGGCTCGTCGCGTTCACCAGCCTGTCGAAGCGCTCGAACGTGCCCGGCATGCGCAGCGGCTTCGTCGCGGGCGATGCCGAGATCCTGAAGGCCTTCTTGCTCTACCGCACCTACCACGGCAGCGCGATGAGCCCGACCGTGCAAGCGGCCAGCGTCGCCGCCTGGAACGACGAGGCGCATGTGGTCGCCAACCGAGAGCAGTACCGGCAGAAGTTCGCGCAGGTCACGCCGCTGCTGGCCACGGTGATGGACGTGTCGCTGCCCGATGCGGGTTTCTACTTGTGGGCCGATGTGTCTCAGCTGGCACCGGGCGGCGATGACGTGGCGTTCGCACTGGCGCTGCTCGCTCAATACAATGTGGCGGTGCTGCCAGGCAGCCTGTTGGCCCGCGAGGTCGATGGGGTCAATCCGGGGGCAGGGCGACTCCGCCTGGCGCTGGTGTCTGAAGCAAGCGATTGCCTCGAAGCGGCCGAACGCATCGTGGCCTGTGCCAAATCGCTGCGCAGCGCCTGATGGCCGACTTCCCTCACCCGATCTCCTTTTTTTGAATTCTTCTGACCTGCCCATGACTGCCAACCTCCAGAGCACCATCGAAGCCGCGTGGGACAACCGCGCCAGCCTGACTGCCACCAGCCACCCGGAGGTCAACCAGGCCGTCGAATCGGTGCTATCCGACCTGAACAAGGGGCGCATCCGCGTTGCGGAACGCCAGGGGGTTGGCCAGTGGACGGTGAACCAGTGGGTCAAGAAGGCTGTGCTGCTGTCGTTCCGGCTGAACGACAACGAATTGATGCATGCGGGCGAGCTGACCTTCTTCGACAAGGTGAAGACGAAGTTCTCGCACATCGACGAGGCCGCGGTGCGCGCTTCCGGCGTGCGCATCGTGCCGCCAGCGGTCGCGCGGCACGGCAGCTACCTCGCCAAGAACGTGGTGCTGATGCCCAGCTTCGTCAACATCGGTGCCTACGTCGACGAGAACTCGATGGTCGATACCTGGGCCGCCGTCGGCTCTTGCGCGCAGATCGGCAAGAACGTGCACCTGAGCGGCGGCGTCGGCATCGGCGGCGTGCTGGAGCCGATGCAGGCCAACCCGACCATCATCGAAGACAACTGCTTCATCGGCGCACGCTCGGAGATCGTCGAAGGAGTGATCGTCGAGGAGAACTCGGTGATCAGCATGGGCGTGTACATCGGCCAGAGCACCAAGATCTACGACCGCGCCACCGGCGAGGTCAGCTACGGCCGCATTCCGGCGGGCTCGGTGGTGGTCAGCGGCAACCTGCCCAGCGCCGACGGCAGCCACAGCCTGTACTGCGCGGTGATCGTCAAGAAGGTCGACGCGCAAACCCGCGCCAAGACCAGCCTCAACGATCTGTTGCGCGCCTGAGTTTCGCAACGTCGACCAGGAGATCGAGATGAGCGGAAACATGGAGCGGGTGCTGAAGCTGATGTCGGAGAAGAACGCCTCCGACGTCTACCTGTCAGCCAACACGCCGATCCTCATCAAGATCAACGGGCAGCTGATCCAGCTGAGCGACCAGCCGCTGACCCCGGCGCAACCTCGTCAGCTGCTGGCCGAGGTGCTGACGCCGCGGCAGCTGGAAGAGCTGGAAGACACCGGCGAGTTGAACGTCGGCGTCGGGCTGCCGGGCGTGGGCAGTTTCCGGCTCAGCGGCTTCAAGCAGCGCGGCACGGTGGCGGCGGTGTTCCGCTGCATCCCGTTCCAGATTCCCACGCTGGAAAGCTTGCTGGTACCGCCCATCCTGAACACGCTGGTGCTGGAAAAGCGTGGCCTGATCCTGATGGTCGGCTCCACCGGCGCAGGCAAGAGCACCACACTGGCGGCCATGCTGGAGCAGCGCAACCAGCAGATGACTGGTCACATCTTGACGATTGAAGATCCGATCGAATTCCTGTTCACGAACAAGAAGTCGGTGGTCAACCAGCGCGAGGTCGGGCGCGACACCACATCGCTGCAAATCGGGCTGAAAAACGCGCTGCGTCAAGCCCCCGACTGCATCCTGATCGGCGAGATCCGCGATCGCGAGACCATGACTGCGGCCATCTCGTACGCACTGTCGGGCCACCTGGTGCTGTCCACGCTGCATGCCAACAACAGCTACCACGCGCTGGGTCGCATTCTGTCGTTCTACACACCCGAGGCACGCCCTGCACTGCTGTCCGACCTGTCGGCCGGCCTGCGCGCCGTCGTGTCGCAGCGCTTGGTGCGGGCCACCGCAGGGGGTCGCATCCCGGCCGTCGAGGTGATGCTCAACACCAAGCTGGTGTCCGACCTGATCGAGGCGGGCGACTTCGGCGGTGTGCGAGAAGCCATGGAGAAATCGCTGGCCGAAGGCTCACAAACCTTTGAGCAGGATCTGGCTCGCCTGATCACCCAGGGCACGATCTCGCGCGAAGAGGGCCTGGCCTTCGCCGACTCGCCGACCAACCTGATGTGGCGCCTGCAGAACGACATGTCACCGGTGTCGCGCATCACCGCTAAGAAGCAGGAACCCGAAGACGGCGCCAGCTTCACCGAGATCACGCTCGATGTGCGCCCCGACCCCATGACCACCCGATCGGCACCGCTGATCGGGCTGTGAACGGCCCGCCACACGCCCTGCCATCATGAATTTTCAACCCCTCCTCCGATGACCCTCCTGGATCTGATCACGCGCGAAGCCGCCCGCCTCAAAAAGGCGGGCGTTTCATTTGGGCATGGCACGGCCAATGCCTTCGACGAAGCCGCCTGGCTGGTGCTGTGGAGCCTGGGCATGGACCTCGACGCGCTGGAGTTGCACGCGAAGCGCGAACTGTCGGCCGACGAGGAGGCAAAAGCGGTGGCACTGGTGACGCGCCGCATCGAGACCCGGCAACCCGCGGCCTACCTGACGCACGAAGCCTGGCTGCAGAACGTGCCGTTCTATGTCGACGAGCGCACGATCGTGCCGCGCTCCTTCATCGCCGAACTGCTGGTCGACGGCGAGGAACAAGGCACGCTCGACGCCTGGCTCTCCGAGCGCACGCAACGTGCGCTCGACCTGTGCACCGGCAACGGCAGCCTGGCGGTCATCGCCGCACTGGCGTATCCGGAGATTCAGATCGATGCCTGCGACTTGTCCGACGACGCACTCGCCGTCGCGAAGATCAACGTCGAGAAGCACCAACTCAGCCAGCGCATCACGCTGATGAAATCCGACCTGCTGAACGACGTGGCCGGCCCCTACGACCTGATCCTGTGCAACCCACCGTACGTCAATGCGGACAGCATGGCCGCGATGCCCGAGGAGTACCGGCACGAGCCTGCGCTGGCGTTGGCCGGTGGCGAGGACGGCATGGACCTGGTGCGCCGCATCGTCGGCGATGCCGCAGCCAAGCTGACCGACATCGGCGTGCTGGTGCTGGAGATCGGTAACGAGCGCGGGCATTTCGAGCGCGCCTTCCGACGCCTCGAAGTGGCCTGGCTCGACACCAGCGCCGGCGACGACGCCGTGCTGCTGGTGACGCGCGAGGCGCTGCTGCGCTGGGCCAAGCGCAGCGACACCTGGAGGGCGTGAAGCGATGATCACGCTGAAGGATGTGACGCTGCGCCGCGGCACGAAGCTGGTGCTCGATGCGGCATCGGTGACGCTCCAGCCAGGTGAGAACGTCGGCCTGGTCGGCCGCAACGGGGCCGGCAAGTCCAGCCTGTTCGCGCTGCTGACCGAACGGCTGCAGTCTGACGGCGGCGAGGTCTACATGCCGCCGCGCTGGCGTGTCGGCGAGGTCGCGCAGAACATGCCCGAGACCGACGATGGCGCGACCGATTTCGTGCTCGAGGGCGACACACGACTCGTCGAAGCACAAGCGCAACTGGCCGCCGCCGAAGCGGGCGACGACGGCCATGCGATCGCCGACGGCCACCAGGCCCTGGCCGATGCGGGCGCCTTCGATGCGCGTCCGCGCGCTCAGGCGCTGCTGATGGGACTGGGCTTCAAGAACGAACAGCTCGATGCGCCAGTCAACAGCTTTTCCGGTGGCTGGCGCATGCGATTGCAGTTGGCCCGTGCACTGATGTGCCCGGCCGATCTGTTGCTGCTCGACGAGCCGACCAACCACCTCGACCTCGATGCACTGGTGTGGCTGGAAGCCTGGCTCAAGCGCTTCGAGGGCACGATGCTGGTGATCAGCCACGACCGCGAATTTCTCGACGCGATCACCAACGTCACGGTGCATCTGGAGGACACCAAGCTGACGCGCTACGGCGGCAACTACACCGCCTTCGAGGAGATGCGCGCCGAGCGGATGGTGCTGCAGCAGGCCAGCTTCGAGAAGCAGAAGGAGAAGATGGCCCACCTGCAGAAGTTCATCGACCGCTTCAAGGCCAAGGCCAGCAAGGCCAAGCAAGCGCAGAGCCGCGTCAAGGCGCTGGATCAGATGGAAAAGCTGGCGCCGATATTGACCTCGCGCGAGTTCTCGTTCGAGTTCCGTGAGCCGCTGAACCTGCCGAACCCGATGCTGTCGCTGCAGGACGTGGAGTGCGGATACGCCGCGCTCAGCGAAGGTGAGCCCGACAAGATCATCGTGCGCAACATCAGCCGCTCGGTGCTGGCCGGCCAGCGCATCGGCATCCTGGGTGCCAACGGCCAGGGCAAGTCGACGGTGGTGAAAACCATCGCTCGTGCGCAAGCGGCGCTCGGCGGCACGATCACCGAAGGCAAGGGCCTGGCAATCGGCTACTTCGCGCAGCAGGAAATGGACGTGCTGCGCCCCGGCGATTCACCGTTGAACCACATGATCCGCCTGGCGCGCGAGGTCAGCCCGCAGGCGCGCGAACAGGAGTTGCGCAACTTCCTGGGCCAGTTCCGCTTCGCCTCCGACATGGTCAACCAGGCCGTGGGTACGCTGAGCGGCGGCGAGAAGGCGCGCCTCGTGCTGGCGATGCTGGTCTGGCAGCGCCCCAACCTGTTGCTGCTCGACGAGCCGACCAACCACCTCGACCTTGACACCCGCGAGGCGCTGTCGATGGCGCTCAATGAGTTCGAAGGCTCGCTCATGTTGGTGAGTCACGACAGAGCGCTGCTGCGCGAGGTCTGCGACGAGTTCTGGCTGGTCGCCGATGGCGGGGTGCGCCCGTTCGACGGCGACCTCGACGACTACCAGAAGTACCTGCTCGACACCGCCCGTGCGCAGGCCAAGACGCTGCGCGAGGCAGGCAATGCCAGCAAGAAGTCGGTTGCGCCGGTGGCGAAGCCCACACCTGCCAAAGCGCCGCCCGCAGCGATGCCCGCAACCGGCCCGGTGGCTGCGGCACCCGCTCGCCGCGACGACCGCAAGGCCGACGCGCAGGCGCGCCAGGTCAAGTCTGACGAATTGAAGCCACTGCGCAAGGAATTGAACCGCATCGACAACCGCCTGGGCGTGCTGTTCATCGACCGCGACACGATCGAGACCAGCCTGGCCACCGGCACGCTGACACCGGCGCAACTCGCCGACAGCGGCAAGAAGCTCAAGGCCATCACCGACGAGATCGACCGCCTGGAAGGGCAGTGGCTGGAATTGAGCACGCAGGTCGATGAGATGGCTGCCAAGGCGGGCTGAGCGGACCCCGAGTACGGGGGGCACTGCCACCGGCGCTACCCCCCCCGAGCCGGGGGTTGTAGGGGCAATCTCACCACCCCTAGACTCAGACTCAACCAATCCGGGGGGGGGAGCCATGCTCACTTCAAATCTTCGTTGCGACACCTTGTCGAGTGCAGTTCCCCTCGCCTTGTGCGTCCTGATCGCTTGCTCAAGCGTGCATGCGGCGCCCGTGACGCATTTCTCTTCGGCGAGGATCAACTCGCAAAGCAGCGTCAACAACCCCGCGCCCGACGACGCGTTCAGTGCCAGCGGCGCACCGCTGGAGCTGTCGTCCAGCGGCAGCGGCACCTTTGCCTATTCCACGGGCACGCCGAATCGCTTTGCGTTCAAGCCGACGACGGACGACGCGTTTGCCCGCGTCAGCCTGAGCACGGCCGAGCTCAAAGCACGCAGCTACGCTGCTTTCGGCACGGACGGCTTCGGAAGTTTCGCCGTGCCCGTCGGGCGCAGCAACGCCGGCGCCAGCGCGGATGTCAGCTTCGGCGACAGCTTTCGTGCCTACAGCGGCAACACGGCGTCCCCCTTCGCCTGGTCGTCAGGCGATACGGCGACGTTCAACTTCAGCATCACCGGCACCAGCTCGCACTCGCCTGGCTTGGCGGTACCAACAGGGTTCGATCCGGGGCAGCCGCAGAACCGCGCCTACAGCATCCTGTTGCTGCGCGCCTATCAGCCGGGAGGTCTGGACCTGCGGCGCCAGCTCAACACATCAGACTTCAGCGCATACC
>JAKFUQ010000178.1 GCA_021732645.1 Rhizobacter sp.
GGTCGGAGGTGGCTGCGCCGCCGCTGACGCACCACGAGATCCTTGGCCTGGTGGCGCCTTTCACCGCGAAGGGTCGGCACGTGGATCTTGCCGCCAGCAACCGGCTCGAACGTCGGCTGGTGTTCAAGGCGATCAGCCATCCGGATGCCGTCGGCCGCCTGCCTGAGCTGCGCGAGACGCTGGTGCTTGAGCATCGATCGAAGGGTTACAGGCTGACGCGGCACCTGGCACTGCCTTGCGGCCTGGAAGCCACGCTGCACACCGAAGGTACCGATCCGGGGGGGCTGCTCGCTCGGATCGAGGCCATCCCGCCGCGCCGCCAGTTTCGGGCGCAGCCCAGCTTCCTGATGGCCACCCACCACCGGCTGGAAGCGTCAGCCGCAGCGGCTGCAAGCGCAGGTTCCGCGCCCGTGGTGATGCTCCTGACACACGCCACGGCGCAGATCGGTACGCTCACCGTCACGATGAAACTGCCTGCCCACGGAAGTCTCCCGGCCGAGCTCGAATTGAAGCCGGCTGCGGGCACGCAGATGGCGCTGCCTGAAGACATGCTGGCGGTGCTGGGCTGGCCTTGGGCGCGATTGATCCGTGTGGGCGCCAGCTGGAAAGGCAGCTTGCGTTTGCGCGGCAAGGCGCAGGCGCGCAGTGGCGACGCCGAACAAAAGCTGGAGCGCACCGCGGTGCATCTGGCGCAGACCCTTGCCGAATCGCCGCTGCGTTTTCATGAGCGCTGGCATGTGCGCCGCTGGCGCGTGACCGGACGGCGCGCCGTCCCGCTGCTGGTCACGGCCACGCTGATCGGCCTGGCCGCCGCCGTGCCCAGCATGGGCTTGTCGGAAGACTCGCTGGCGCGCCTGGTGATATTTCAAACACCACCGCTGTTGCTGGTGCTGGTGTTCTGCTTTCGCGAGCTGCCGCAAATCGAGATCCCGCCCTGGCCGCGCCGCCTGACGCAGCAGCGCTGGGATACCGCACCCCTGCCCGCAGCCGTCGAGACGGTCGCTCACACGCCAACCAACACCCCAACCTGATGGTGCCCGATGCTCGGCAACCCGATGAACATTCCCCCCATCTCGATCGCCACGGCGAAGGCCGCGCTGATCGAGCAGTACGCCGACGCCACGCTGCGCAAACGCGCCTCGATGCTGTGGGGAACGCGCGGCGTCGGCAAATCATCGGTGGTGCGGCAGGTCGCGGCGCATTTCAACGTGCCGCTGGTCGATCTGCGCCTGACCACCATCGAGCCGGTGGACATTCGTGGCGCGATCTATGCCGACGACGTGCAGGGCAAGACGGTGTGGTTCCCGCCGGAGTTTTTGCCGCCGCCTGACCAGCCCGCGGGTATCTTGTTCCTCGACGAGCTGACCGCTGCCGATCAGCGGCTGCAGATTTCGGCTTATTCGCTGATCCTCGATCGCCGTGTCGGCAGCTACTGCCTGCCCGACGGATGGCAGGTGATCGCCGCAGGCAACGCCAGTTTTCATGGCGCCGTGAGCCACGACATGGGCACCGCACTCGCCGACCGGATGTTTCACTTCAACGTGCAAACGGTGATCGACGCGTTTCTCGCGCACGCCCTTGCCTCTGGTTTTGCGCCCGAGGTGATGGCCTACCTGAAGGTGCGCCCCGACCGGCTCGACGACACCCCGTCGCAGCTGGCCAACGACCATCTGATCGGCGCCAGCCCACGGGGTTGGGAAGATATCTCGAATGTGCTGAAGTCGGGCCTGTCGGAGCCCGCCCAGCGCATCTTCGTGCAGGGCCGCATTGGTGCGGCGAACGCGGCTGAATTTTTCGGCGTGTTGCGCGAGATCCAGGCGGCTGTCGATGTGGTGAGACTGCTGGCTTGCCAGCCTGGTGCCGCCACGCTGGCGTTGTTGCCGAAAACGCTCGATGGCCTGTACGGCATGGTCTACGGCCTGCTGGCTGCCAGCACCGATGGCACCACCCTGGCCCGCGCGCTCGAGATCATCGAGCAGCTGCCTGAGGTGCGCAGCAACATCGCACTGCCGGTGCGCGAGGCGCAAACGCTGGCGATGGAATTGCTGATGCAATCGGCGCTGGACAAGGGGCTGGAGGGCGCCATCCTCGACAGCCCTGCCTACCGCCGCTATGCCGATCGGCGAAGCCGCGAAACTCAGGGGGGCTGAAGTGAGCCCTGCGGTGATCGACGCCGACACCCCCTTCGCGCTGTACCAGCACCGCGGCACGCGGGCAATCCAGCGCATGGTCGAGTACGCCCCCTCGACCGGCGGGCTGGCGCTGTGGGTGCGGCATGTCGACCTGCCCGACGACGGCGATGCCAACACGGGCACAGAGGCCGCACCACCCGCCACCACGGACGGACACACGGTGTTCTACAGCGCAGGTTTCGATGAGTTGCCGCTGGCCGAACAGGTCGGCTGGGTGGCCCACGAGGTGCTGCACATCGCGCTGCGCCATGCGCAGCGCTACCTCGATCTGCAGCACCGGCTGGGCGACGCTGACCTGCCGCTGTTCAACCGCTGTGCCGATGCCATCGTCAACAGCACGCTCGGCCACCTGAGCTGGCTGCAACTGCCCGCCCACGCCGTGACTTTGGAGCGCTTGCTGGCCGCCGAAGTGGGCATGCAGCAAGGTGTCGAGGCGGCGCTGCTGGAATGGGACGTTGAGCGGCTGTACCGCGCCATCGACGACCGCCGACCGCAGGCCGACGGCGGCAAGCGCGACGGGCCACGCGCGGCCAGCGTGCGTGCGCTCGGTGGCCACGATCAGGCCGACCTGAAACCCGGCGGCGCCGAGCGAGAGGCCCCCGAGGCGCGCGCCGAACAGGCCCGCGAGTGGAGCGAGCGCATCGCACGCGCTCATGCGAACGACGGCGCGTTCTCCATGCTGCGCACGCTGATTGCCGACCTGCCGACCACGCACACGCCGTGGGAGCAGGTGCTGCGCACCCAACTGACCCGCAGCCTGGCGCCCCAACGCGACATCTCATGGTCGCGACCCTCGCGGTCCTACCTGGCGAATCAGGGGCGTGCGGGTCCAAATCGGCGCATGCCCTGGGAGCCCGGCTTCAGCGCGTCGAAAGCGGCACCGCGGCTGGTGGTCATTGTCGATGTGTCCGGCTCGGTCGATGACGCGTTGATGCAGCGCTTTGCCAGCGAGGTCGAAGCCATCGTGCGCCGACTCGAAGTGGGCATGGTGCTGGTGATCGGAGACGACCGGGTGCGCGAGGTCAGCCGCTATGAACCCGGGCGCTCAACGCGCGGCGGCAACCGCAGCGGCTTGCGCGACATCGTGTTCCAGGGTGGTGGCGACACCGACTTCACGCCACTGCTGGAAGAGGCCGACACGCACCATCCGGACATCGGCGTGGTGCTGACCGACCTCGATGGCCCGGCCCACCATCGCCCGCGCTGGCCAGTGATCTGGGCGGTGCCCGAGGCGCACGCGTCGGCCGTGGCGCCGTTCGGGCGCAAACTGGTGCTGCGTTGAGCCGAGACTGACGCCAGCGATAGCATCAAGACACTCCGAGGACACTCCCGATGAACGCTGCCTCGCCCGACCTGAACGCGCCTGCTGCGGCCACGCCGCCGGTGTCTACCGCCCACCTGATGACAGCCAGCGACTACCGCGAGTCGTTGCGCCGCTTGCGACCGGTCGTTTATGTCGACGGCCAGTTGATCGATAGGGTGGCCGACGCACCCAGCCTGCAGCCCGGCATCAACGCGCTCGGCGTCAGCTACGATTTTGCGCACCGGCCCGAGATGGCGCCGCTGATGACCGCTGTTCAGACCACCGCGCAGACCGCCAGCGGCAAGCTCGTCAACCGCATGCTGCACATCAACGAATCCGCGGGTGACCTGCTCAACAAGCTGGAGGCCGTGCGCCTGTTGTGCCAGGAAACCGGCTGCGCGCAGCGTTACCTGGCGCACGATGCGCTGAACGCGATCGGCCAGGCCAGCGCGCGCATCGACGATGCCCGCGGCAGCACCGAGCACCGTGCCCGCTTCGCGGCGTACTTGCAGCGCGTGCAGGACGAAGACCTGTCGCTTGGCATCGCGATGACCGACGCCAAGGGCGACCGCTCCAAGCGCCCGCATCAGCAGGCGAACCCCGACGCCTATGTGCACATCGTGGAACGCAACGCCCGGGGCATCGTGATTTCGGGCACCAAGGCGATCGTCACCGGCGCGCCTTACATGCACGAGTTCCTGGTCATGCCCGGACGGAACATGGGCGTCGAAGACGCGGCGTTTGCCGTGTGTTGCGCGGTGCCGGTCGATGCCCAAGGCGTCACCATCGTCGCGCGGCCTGCGGGCCGACCCGGCGACAAGGTCGAGCACGGGGCGCCGCTGTTTTCGCGGCGCTATGGCCAATCGACCGGCGTGGTGATCTTCGACCAGGTGTTCGTGCCCTGGGAGCGTGTGTTCTACGCCGACGAGTGGGAGCACTCCGGCACGATGACCCACCACTACGCCACCCACCACCGGCACAGTTGCATCGCCGCGCGTGCCGGCTTCGGCGACTTGCTGATCGGTGCGGGCGCGCTGATGTGCGAAGCCAATGGCTTCGATCCCGGCGCCACCTCCACGCTGCGCGACCCCATGGTCGAGCTGATCAAGATCACCGAAGGCTTCTTCGCCTGCGGCGTCGCGGCCAGCGTCTACGGCACACGCGATGAGCACAGCGGCAGCTTCATGCCCGAGCCGGTGTTCAGCAACATCGGCAAGCTGTTGCTGGCCACCCAGATCTACGACATGCACCGCCTGGCCCACGAGGTGTCGGGCGGACTGATCGTGGCCCTGCCCGGCCCCGACGAAGACCACAACCCGGCCACCGCCGCAACGCTGGCGGAAGTGCTGCGCGCCAACCCGGCCGTGCCGTACGACAAGCGCATCGAGGTGGCGCGTTTCGTCGAAGACCTGACGGCGTCCTACCAGGGCGGCTGGTACTCGGTGATCAGCCTGCATGGTGGCGGCTCACCGGCCGCCATGAAGCAGGAAATCTGGCGCCACTACCCGCTGGGCAACAAGGTCGATCTGGTCGAACGGCTGCTGGACCGCGGCGTTCTGACGCCAGAGCGGCACGACGACACCCGAGCCATCACCAGGAACCGCCAACCCGGCCGCTGCTGCGACACCGGCTGCACGGTGCCGGGGGAGGCTGTGATGGTGCCGCTGCCAACACTCCCGTCGAGGACACCGGCGTCTGACTAGGGTTGGCCTGCATGGAGTCGGCCTCGCCCCCGCAGTCAAGGGGTTGCCCGCCCATCGCCGACGCACTAACCTAGGGGCTTCGGGTGAAGAACTCCCCCCTTTACCTTTCAGTCAAAGGAATTGACATGACCTTCAAGCCTGCTCTCGCCGCCACGGCGCTGCTTTTTGCCATGTCGGCCGCTTCGGCGACCACAGTGTTTGATGTTGGCGGTGCCACCGTCACCTACGACGAAACGACCACCCTCGGTTTCATCAATAGTTCCTCCAACGGATTTCAGTTTGAGAGCTTCAACTGGATCATTCCGAACAGCGCCACACTGGTCAATACCGTGGAGTTCACGACTGAATTCTTGACGGTTGCCTTGCCCAGCTTCACCATCTCCGCCAATCCCGGCTTCGCGCTGAGCGACCTCACCGTCTTCTTCGGCAACCCGACGTTTTTCGATCTCGGCGGCACCAGCAACATCCTGTTCAGCGGTGACATCTCCATTGACGGCGGCTCGGTAATTCCGGTCTCTAGCCTCATCGATTTCGTGATCACCAACCAAAATTTATCGATCGCTCTGAATGCGGGATTCTTCTCGCAGACCGAGACGCTTCCCGGCCCCTTCACCACCTTCGCCCTCAGCAACGCCAGCCTGCTGCTCACGGCCACGGTGGATCCCAACGGCGTCGTTTCCAGCATCGTCTCGAACCCACAAAACAAGCTGGAAATCAGCTACACCGTGGTGGCTGTTCCCGAACCTGAAACCGGTGCGATGCTGCTGGCCGGTCTGGCGGCCATGGGCTGGGTGGTACGGCGTCAACGCAAGGCCTGAGGTTGTTTTCTTCCACGAGAAAGGGCCTGCGGGCCCTTTTTTCATGTCGCTCGGTATCCTCGTCGCTGTTTTAGCGACCCTGACAAACCGATGAGCCACCTTTTTTCGCCCTGGCAGCTCGACGCGCTGCGCCTTCCCAACCGCATCGTCATCGCGCCGATGTGCCAGTATTCGGCCACCGATGGCACGCCGGGCGACTGGCACCTGATCCATCTGGGCCACCTGGCGCTGTCGGGCGCCGGGCTGCTGATTCTGGAAGCCACCGCGGTGTCGCCCGAGGGCCGCATCTCGCCGCAAGACCTGGGGCTGTATTCCGACGCCAACGAGGCCGGCCTGGCCCGCGTGCTGACCGCCATCCGCGCCCATGCACCGATCGCGGTCGCGATGCAGATCGCCCATGCCGGCCGCAAGGCGTCGAGCCGCGCGCCGTGGGACGGTGGCACCCAGATCCGGCCTGATGAGCCCGGCGGCTGGCAGACGGTGTCGGCCTCGAACCTGCCGCATTCGCCCGGCGAAGTGCCACCGCTGGCGCTCGACCGCGCCGGGCTTGCGAAGGTGCGCGACGATTTCGTGGCGACTGCCCGCCGCGCCGCGCGGCTGGGCCTTGACGGCATCGAGCTCCATGCGGCGCACGGCTATCTGCTGCACCAGTTCCTGTCGCCGATTGCGAACCAGCGCACCGACGAGTACGGCGGCAGCCTGGAAAACCGCATGCGCTTTCCGCTGGAGGTGTTCGACGCGGTGCGAGCCGTGTTCCCCGCCGACAAGCCGGTGTGGGCGCGCATCTCGGCCACCGACTGGGTGCCCGGGGGCTGGGACATTGATGGCACCGTGGCCTTGTCGCAGGCGCTGAAGGCGCGGGGCTGCGCCGCCATCCATGTGACCACCGGCGGCCTCTCGCCGGCGCAAGCGATCAAGCTGGGCCCCGGCTACCAGGTGCCGTATGCACAGCGCGTCAAGGCCGACGTGGGTCTGCCCACGATGGCCGTCGGTCTGATCACCGAGGCCGAGCAGGCCGAAGCCATCATCGCTAACGGCGAGGCCGATGCGGTGTCGCTGGCGCGCGCGATGCTGTTCGATCCGCGCTGGCCCTGGCACGCCGCCGCGAAGTTGGGCGCCAAGGTGTCGGCCCCACCGCAGTACTGGCGCTCGCAGCCGCGCGAGTTCAAGGACCTGTTCGAAGCCGCAAGCTTCGGCCAGCGCTAGCGCGGTGCGCCGCTCTGTTCTGTACTTCTGGAGCGATTTGAAACCCGGGCGTTGGTGTTCCCGGGTGTCAGCTGTAGGCCTTTCTACCCACATCCGACCTTAACTGCCGGAGCTGCGTGACGGCAATGCAGCGGTTGCCGCCAGTCGCGGCCGCGGGGTGAACTTACAGTGCCGGCCGCATTGCAGTCATAGCGTTTCAAACGGCGGCTGCCGACGGACGTCCGGTCTTGCGGCTAGAGCCAACGTATTTATCGCGACCGCATGCCGACGGTACGCGAACAGCAGCTTTCCCCGGACGCTGCGGCAGCTTTCGACCCATTGCTGGCGTAGTCGGATACAAATTCGATGCCCTCAGAACTACGGCAGGCCCAGCGTCGCAATGAAGGCGCCGATGAGTACCGCTCGGCAAAGTGTCAGCCGCCACGATATTGCCGCGACAGGTCGGTAGTTCTAGGCTCGGGCGGGCGAAGTTAGTGGAAGTAGTGCGCGCGCTGCTAGTTCGCGCGCCGGGTACCCTTTTAGTTGAGTGCCCGCGTGCGGGAATCGACACCCTCGATGGCTCCCCCTGTTCCAGTAACTAGAAGTTTCCTGTATGGTCAACCTCTATACAGAGGCGCTCGCCATGACAGCAGAGAAAACCATCTCGATGAGCTTTCGGGTCTCCCCGAAATTCAAGGCACTGCTGGAGGTCGCAGCGGCCCGCGAGAACCGCAGCTTGACCAACATGCTCGAGACCTTGGTCTTCGCGCACTGTGAGCAACACGGACTCTCTGTTCCGCATGCAAACGTGAGCCAAGGCAAGGGAGCCAAGAAATGACGGAGGGTCTGGCAGCGGGCGCCTCCCAAGTACTGGATTTGCTCAACTACATCGAGCAAGTCGAAAAGCTGAAAAGCAAGCCGGCCTTCTCGGTTCCCACCGAGTTCTTCGTGGCCTATCAACACGAGCTCAAAGGGCTGCCGGAGTTGCAGTTCAATTTGCAGGTTGAGGGCGACGACGTCTGGCTGCGCCTGCCGCGGCTGCAGGAGATTGGCGCGCCCGAGCCGGACGAAGTGTTACGGCCTTGGGTGACGCTCCCGAAGAGCCCAGAGAAGACGCCCGAGCTCAAGGGCGAAATCATCATCCTCGAAGGCAAGCGCGACGTCGCGCGCGAACGCAGCGAAGACCACCCGGAAGTTCGAGAGCTCTTCGACTGGTACTTGGAACACCAGTGGGAGCCTTGGGCCGCGGCGGAGCGACCACGCCGCAAGACCATCGCCCGCTACAACCAGCTCTTCTCGCTACAGCAGGCCATCTCGTCCGAGGGTGCTGAAACCCCGCTCGAATTGGCTTGGGGCATAGGCTATGCGTCATGGAAGAAGGAAGGCTTCGCCACGCCGGTGAAGTACCCGATACTGGTCCAGCCCTGCGAAGTCACGCTCAACGAGAAGTCGTTCGACCTTGAGGTTCGCCCGCGCGATGTCGAACCTAGGCTGGAGGCTGATTGCTACGCCGAGATGGAACTGCCCGGCGTGCGCCAGCTGGAAGCGTTCTGGCGTAGCGCGCTGGCCACCGGCGCAAATCGGGTCAACCCGTTCGAGGCATCGACCTTTGACGGCACGTTGAAGTCCGCCGTTGGACACCTGGACCCCTCGGGCTCCTATGAGGTGCGCACCGATGACGTGACACCGCCGGTGCCGAGCGACAAGCTGAAGATTACGAACACCTGGGTGCTGTTCGGACGCAAACGCTCGGGCGACATCTTCTTGGAGGACATCAGGCGCCTCAAGAAGAAGGTCGAGGAAGCCACCTCGCTGCCGAGCGTCATCCGCAGTTTTGTCGAGCACGGCGATTCGACTGTTCGTGTCCGGCCTGAGCAGCCATTCCGAGGCCTTTCGACCAGCGACGGCGGGTCGGACGCGATGGAGCTGTTCTTCCCGATGGCCTACAACGATGAGCAGGTCTCCATCATCCAGAAACTGCACGCCAACGACGGTGTGGTCGTGCAAGGGCCCCCTGGCACGGGCAAGACCCACACGATTGCCAACGTCATCTGCCACTACCTCGCCCAGGGCAAACGGGTGTTGGTCACGGCCAAGGGTGAGTCTGCTTTGGCGGTACTTCAGGAGAAGCTCCCGGAGGGCGTTCGCCCGCTGAGCGTTGCACTGCTGTCGGACGAACGCGATGGCATGAAGCAGTTCGAGCACTCCATCCAGACCATCGCGTCAAGCGTTGCCTCCATCAACCCGACAAGGGCTGCAGCCAACATTGCCGCAGCCGAGCAGAAGCTCAACCAGCTTCACGCCCAGATTTCACACGTCGACCGCACTGTTGCGACCTACGCCAGCAAGCACATGCAGCGTTGCCAGTTCCAGGGCCGCGAGGTGCTGCCGGAGGAGATGGCGAAGCTTGTGCTCCAGGATGCGCAGGCCCACGATTGGTTCGATGACGAACCGCCCGTCACCAAGGATGGCGTGCTCCCCTTCGACGACGCTGCAGTGGTCGCACTGAGGCGTGCTCGCATGGCCGTGGGCGTGGACCTGGCTTACCTGGGCTGCTCATTGCCGGCACCAGAGGCCTTTCCGGTATGGGCGGACCTGCTGGACCTGCACCGCGACCTCGTCAAAGCGAAGTCCATCGAGGCCAGCGTCACCCAGGGTGACATCCTCGCGCTTGTCGACTCCACGCTGGAGACCTTCGAGAAGGCCCAGGAGCTGGTGAAGTTCCTCGAGGACCGCATGGCGTTGAAGGCCAAGCTTGTGGGCGCGCGCCAGCCCTGGCTGGACACGCTGGCCAAGCGGTTTGCCGACATGCAGCCTTGTGACCCGGTGCTGCAGGCGCTGTTGGCCGTTGTCGCCGATGTGCGCAGGCTGGAACGCCAACGGCGAGAACTCGTGGCCAAGTCCGTGGACGTCCCTGCAGATACCGAACTCGACGAGGACTTCACAGACGCGCTGACCCGCTTGGTCGGAGGCAAGAGTGCATTCGCGCTTCCATTCGGCAAAGGCGATGCCCGCAAGCTCATTGCCGCGGTCACCGTGACCGGTACCGCACCCTCGTCCAAGGGTGACTGGGAGCTCGTGCAAGAGACCCTAGCCTGGCGCACCGAGGCTCGAAGGGTCCTGGCTCGCTGGAACTCGCTCTCAACTGAGTTCGGCTTGGCTGCGCCGGACCCCGGCGTTGATGCCGGCTTCAAGAAGGTCGCAGTGTGGCAGTCCGGCATCGAGGACGTCCGGCTGCTGACCTTCGACTTTGACGCAAAGCTTCACTCCCGTCTCGAAGAGGTCTTCGGCAAGCGCACCGCCGACCGCATGTGGGACGGTGGCGAGACGTTCGTGGCCGGTACGTACTCCAGCCTGCAGGCGCATGTCGACAAGGGTCGCCTGGCATACGCGATGAAACGGGTCCAGGAACTGGTACGGAAGCTGGAAGGCCACGGGGGTGGCATCGTCAGCCAGCTACGTGCTTTCCTGACTGAGTCGCTCGGTCGGCCCGCGGCTGATGAAGCTGAGTTGCAGGCAACCTGGCTGGCCGCGCAGGCGGAACTGTCGCGCCTCACGGCATTGCTCCCGTCTCTCCAGGAAATTTCCCGCGTGACTGCCGCAATCGAAGCGGCTGGGGCTTCGAAGTGGGCCAAGCGTCTGCGCACCCAAGAAGCGTCTACGGATACGGACGCGATCACTCCGGCGAACTGGTTGGATGCCTGGAATTGGCGGCAGGCCGTCATGTTCCTGGATGCCATCGACGGCCACCACAAGGTGCGCGAGCTGTTCGAGGAGCGCAAGGCGTTGACGACGGCGCTGGCTCGCACCTATCAGGAGCTCGTTGCCGAGAAGACGTGGCTGGGTGTATTCCACAACTCCCCGGACTCCGTGCGCCAGGCATTGCAGGCATACCTGAACGCCGTGCAAGCGATGGGCGCGGGTACCGGCGTACGCGCCGTTCGCCATCGCAAGAGTGCACGCGACGCGATGGTGCGGGCGTACCAGGCAGTGCCGTGTTGGGTGCTGCCGCAATGGCGCGTCTCCGAGACCATCCCACCCGATGTGGGGCTGTTCGACTTGGTCGTCATCGACGAGGCATCGCAGTCCGACATCTGGGCGCTTCCGGCCCTGCTGCGTGGCAAGAAGGTTCTGGTGGTCGGCGACCACAAGCAGGTGTCCCCGTCAGCGGTGGGCACTGCCGAAGAGAAAATCAAGGAGCTCGTCAGCCGGTTCCTCGGCAACCAGCCGCACGGTACCGAGATGACACCTGACAAGTCCATCTACGACTTGGCCCGTGTTGTGTTCGCTGGCAACTCGGTGATGCTCAAAGAGCACTTCCGCTGCGTTCCCGCCATCATCGAGTTCTCCAACCGGGAGTTCTACCAGGGCGACATCCGGCCGTTGCGAGTGCCCAGAGCCAACGAGCGCCTGGACCCGCCGCTAGTCGACGTGTTCGTCAAAGGTGGATATCGAAAGGGAGATGTCAACGACCCCGAGGCGAAGGCCATCGTCGATGAAATCGAAAGCATCCTGGCTGACCCGCTGTTTGAGGGGCGAAGCATCGGCGTTGTGACCTTGCTCGGCACCTCCCAGGCAGCGCTCATCCACGAGATGGTGAGCGCGCGGATTTCGCCCATCGACGTCGTTGCCCGAAAGATTGCGATTGGCCCGCCACCAGTCTTCCAGGGCCGGGAGCGCGACATCATGTTGGTGTCGATGGTTCTCGGGCCCGGCGACCGTTCGGCCGCCAACCGTGCCGACATGCATCAACGCTTCAACGTAGCGCTGTCGCGCGCTCGCGACCGCATGTACCTGTTCCGCTCTGTCGGCGAGACGGAGTTCAAAGAGGACTCGCTCAACGGCAAGGTCATCAGCCACTTCAAGCAGCCGTTCCGCCAAGACGCCAAAAAGGTGCAGGCCCTGCGCGAGAGGTGTGAGTCAGGCTTCGAGTTCGAGATGTTCGACGAGTTGGTGAAGCGCGGTTTCCGCGTAGAGCCGCAAGTCGCCTGCGGCGGCTACCGCATTGACTTCGTCGTTGAAGGCAACGAGGGGCGGCGCCTTGCCATCGAGTGCGACGGTGACCGCTTCCACGGGCCCGGTCAATGGCAGGACGACATGGTGCGCCAGCGAGTGCTTGAGCGGGCCGGCTGGACGTTCTGGCGCTGCTTCGCGTCGAGCTTCGTCCGCCGTCGAGAAGCTGTGGTGGCCGACCTCATGCAAACACTGCAGAAGCTGGGCATCGAGCCCCTGGGCGCTGAGTCGGTCGACAACACCGCGTGGGTTCACTACAAAGAAGTTGACCCGTACGGCGTTGAAGCCGAAGCCGAAGAAGAGCAGGAGGCCGCGTAACCATGGCACGTCCGTTGATGCAGCACGGAGTTGGACAGCTCGAGGAGATGTTCGCCAAGGGGAAAGCGGACCCGAAGGTGCTCAAGCAGTTGGAGAACGAGCTCCAGTACCGCCAAGTACCGAGGGCCATCGCGCTGCTGGCGGAGGTTCAAGCGGCAACGTGTGGAGGCACCCCTGCTGCGCCGCAAGTGGCGACCGTGCCAGCGCCGCCTGTTGTCGCCGCGCCCACTGCTGCGCCGTTTCGCACGGTCACTCCTGCGGCTAAGCCGCCGCAGCCCGCGTCGGTGGTCAAGGCGCCAGCGTCGCCCCCGGTGATGCCCGTGGACGATGCCTACAAGGTCCTGAACGCTTCGCCCGGTGCGACCTGGGAGTCGCTTGAGCAAACGCGACGCACGCTCGTGCAGCAGTCTCATCCGTCGCGGTGGAAGACGATGAGCACAGAGAGGCGCGCTCAGGCGCTGGCGGAGGCCGAGCGGGTCAGCGCCGCGTATGCCGCGCTTTCGCACGCTCGCTGCGGCGGGCGCTAGACTCTATGACCAGAGACCGAAGCCGGGAACAGCCTGGCCCGCCATCACAACAACTTATCTAAGAGAGATGCACTCATGAAA
>JAKFUQ010000011.1 GCA_021732645.1 Rhizobacter sp.
ATGTTGAGCTGGTTGCCGCGCTTCAGGTTGGCCAGCGTCATCACCGGGCCCACGTAGTCCTGCGGCATGTAGAGGTGCACGGTGACGATGGGCTCGCGGATCTCGTTGATGCGACCGAGGTCGGGCATCTTCGACGGGTTATCGACCTGGATCACGTCCTGGTTGCCCAGCTCAACCTGGTAGACGACACTCGGCGCGGTGGTGATCAGGTCCTGGTCGAACTCGCGCTCCAAGCGCTCCTGCACGATCTCCATGTGCAGCAGACCGAGAAAGCCGCAGCGGAAGCCGAAGCCCAGCGCCTGGCTGACCTCGGGCTCGTAGCGCAGCGACGAATCGTTGAGCTTGAGCTTTTCCAGCGCGTCACGCAGCTGGTCGTATTCGCTGGCCTCGGTCGGGTACAGCCCGGCAAACACCTGCGGCTGGATTTCCTTGAAGCCGGGCAGTGCCTCGCTCGCGGGGCCCAGGTTGTTGGGCAGCTTCTTTTCCAGCGTCACCGTGTCGCCGACCTTCGCGGCCTGCAGTTCCTTGATGCCGGCGATGATGAAACCGACCTCACCAGCGTTCAGCCGTTCGCGCGCCACCGACTTGGGCGTGAACACACCCAGGCTGTCGGCGCCATAGACCGCGTCGCTGGCCATCATCCGGATGCGCTCGCCCTTGATCAGCGTGCCATCGACCACCCGCACCAGCATGACCACACCGACGTAGTTGTCGAACCAGGAGTCGACGATCATCGCGCGCAGTGGCGCCAGGGGGTTGCCGCGCGGTGCGGGCATGCGGGTGATCACCGCCTCCAGGATGTCGTCGATGCCCTCGCCCGTCTTCGCACTGCACGGGATCGCGTGGTCGGCGTCGATGCCGATCACGTCCTCGATTTCCGATTTCGCGTTCTCCGGGTCGGCGTTCGGCAGGTCCATCTTGTTCAGGACCGGGATCACCTCGACGCCGAGATCGAGCGCGGTGTAGCAGTTGGCCACCGTCTGTGCTTCGACACCCTGGCTCGCGTCGACCACCAGCAGCGCGCCTTCGCAGGCCGACAGTGAACGGCTGACCTCGTACGAGAAGTCGACGTGTCCCGGCGTGTCGATCAGGTTCAGGTTGTAGACGCGGCCATCGCGTGCCTTGTATTCGAGCGCGGCCGTCTGCGCCTTGATCGTGATGCCGCGCTCGCGCTCGATGTCCATCGAGTCGAGCACCTGCGCTTCCATCTCGCGGTCGCTCAAGCCACCGCAACGTTGAATCAATCGATCGGCGAGCGTGGATTTGCCATGGTCGATGTGGGCAATGATCGAAAAATTTCGGATGTGATCCATGCTGACTGCGAGTGTTCTTCAGTGGAGCTTCGAGGAGGAAGCAAAACGGCGCAGCCGTTTCAGCGAAAGCTCATGTCGCGTAGCGATGTGAAAGGCCGCAGGCCTGTGCTGGAGCTAAAAAAAAGGCACGTCGAACGATTGACGCGCCTTCCAACAAAGATGTTTGGCAACTGCTTGTTGGTGAATCATTGTAGCCAAAAGCATGTCCGCAGAACCGCGCCAATGCTGGTTCGGCGACCGTTGCGCATCGCCAACAAAAAATCTATCCACATCTTATGCACAGGATGGTGAAGCGATTTTCATGCCGTGCCGCCCGCCACACAGGCCTGACTTCCGAACCCCACGATTGGGCCACCGTGTTCACGCTTCTGGCGCGGCGCTGACGGCTTGAGACCGCAGGTGGGTTAAAGAATGTGAGCGCACACAAACAATTTTAACCACCCGAATCAGCGTGCCGGGCGAATCACGATGTAGTTGACCCATTCGCCGCGCTTGACCAGCAAAGTCACCGATTTCGGTTTGTCCAACTTGCCGATGGCCGCCTCGAACTGCTTGACACTGGTGATTTCGGTCTTGTCCAGCGACAAGATGACGTCGCCCTCTCGGATACCCGCCTTGGCGGCCGCACCTTCGGTGGCCTCCACCCGAACGCCGCTCTTGACCTTGATCTCGGTTTTCTGCGCATCGCTCAGATCGGACACCGCCAGCCCCAGCAAGCCGATGACCGCAGGAAGTTTGGGGGCATTGCGTTCAACGGGTGCACTGGCGGGGCGCTCGGCTTCCAGTTCCACCACGGTCACGCTCAACTCCTTCGAGGCGCCCCGGCGGAAAACCTCCAGGGTGGCCTTGCTGCCGGGTTTGGTGCCGCCGACGATGCGCGGCAGGTCGCCTGATTTTTCGATCGTGCGACCGTCGAATCGGGTGATGATGTCGCCCGCTTCGACCCCGGCCTTGTCGGCGGGACCGCCGGCCTCGACGCTGCGCACCATCGCCCCGCTGGGCTTGCCCAGACCGATCGATTCCGCCACTTCCTTGGTCACCTGATCGATCTGCACCCCGATGCGCCCGCGCACGACACGACCATTGGCGCGCAGTTGGTCGGACACACGCATCGCTTCATCGATGGGGATGGCGAATGAGATGCCGATGAAGCTGCCCGATCGGCTGTAGATCTGCGAGTTGATGCCCACCACCTCACCGCGCATGTTGATCAGCGGCCCACCGGAATTGCCAGGGTTGATCGCCACATCGGTCTGGATGAAGGGGAGGAAGTCGCCGGTGTCCCGCGCCTTGGCGCTGACGATGCCGGCGGTGACGGTGTTTTCGAGACCAAACGGCGAACCGATGGCGATGACCCACTCGCCCACTTTCAAGCGACCGACGTCGCCAATGCGAACTGCCTGCAGGCCGGTTGCCTCGATCTTCACCACCGCGACGTCGGTGCGCTTGTCGGCGCCGATGACGCGGGCCTTGAATTCGCGCTTGTCGGTCAGCGTGACGAACACTTCCTCGGCACCTTCGACCACGTGCGCATTGGTCATCACATAACCGTCGGCATTCAGGATGAAGCCGGAGCCCACGCCACGCTGCTGCGGTTCGCTGTCCCTCTCCTGAGGCGAAGGTTGCTGCTGCCGCTCTGGGTTGCGCCTCGGGTTTTGCTGGCCAGGAATGGGGACGCCGAAACGCTTGAAGAATTCGAGCATTTCATCGTTCATCTCGGGGGCGCCGCTGCCACGGGCTGCCCGTTGCCGCTCGGTCGTACGGATGTTGACCACCGATCCGCCCACGTTTTCGACCAGCACGGTGAAGTCGGGGAGGGTTTGCGCCTGCGCGGCGCTGTGCACACCACCGACGCACACCATCAGCGACGCCGCCAACACGCCGATGGCGTGACGCCATGTGCGCAGGGGCGACGACAGTACGGTGCGACGGCCAGCGTGGGTGGGGGGGGAAGAGATCTGCATGTTCGTTACTCTGGTCTCAGGAAGGCAGGGGGGATGACAGAAGAGCGGCGGGGGCCCACGACACAGCCATCGCATGGCCCGAGGGCGCAAAGCTTACTTGGTCCGGCTCACGGATTCGTAGAAAGCGCGCAGCGTCACGCTCGGCACATCGCCGACCACGGTGATCCAGGAGTCGCCCTGGCGGCTCATCAGGGTCTGTGTGGCACCGACGACGGTAATCGCCGGCTGCGGGTGCCGATCTGCGCTGTACGGCTCAATGAACAGAGACACATTGGTGATGCCGTCAGAAAACACCGCCTGGATCAATTGATTTGAAGGCGATTTTCGATCAGCGGGCGCGAGCATGTCGAGTGGCCTGCGCACGCAACTCAGTTGCCGGAACCCGGTCACCGGCTTGCGCAGCTTCCAGCCTTCGGCTTCCAGCCGGGTCGGCGTCAGCTGCGGCTTGACGACGCGGTAGCCGGCCAGCTTGCGCATCGGCAGCAGGACCGTGTCGGGCTGCGAGCGCACATCGATGGTCACATCGGAAAACGCCGAGGTCTCCAGCGTTTCGCCCAGTGCGCTGAGGATTTCGGCGCGCAGCAGCAAGCCACTTTGCTTGTCGGTCCACAGCCGATAGCTGTAGCGAAACTCATCGCGCGCCTTGAGCATCAGCACATTGGCGTCCCGCCCGGCGACGCGCTCGCTGGGCTGCAGAGTCACTTCGTAGAGATCGGCCACATGGTCATCGGCACCCTGCAGCAGGGACGGGAACGAGCTGAGCACATCGCGCTGCTCGATCAACGTGACCTTGTCGAACGGCCACACGGTATGCACCACCCCGTTGTGGCGCAGCACCTGGCGGGTCTGGCCGTCCAGCGGCTCGATGCGCTCGAACTGGTCGGCGCCATCGTAGAAATGCGCAATGCGCGCACTGGTCATCGCGCCCGACGAACTGACGACGAAGGTACCCCGGAAATTGCGCTGGTTCGCCGCGTTGTGAATCCGCGCCAACCATTCGCGAACCTCCTGAGGCTCGACTGCCATGCCAGGGGCGGCCGCAGACTGACCCGCGGCCATCAGCACCATGAGCGACGCCAACAGCACCGACCGCATCGAGTCCCCGCGCCAGCGACGACTGTCCACGTCGTGCGGGTTCAACGGCTCACCGCGCCGGAACTTCGGCAGTGGCATTGCGCAACAGGCCCGACGTCTGCCCAAGTACCGAGTTGCCGGCAAACTGCTTGTGGGCAAGCAGGTACCGATCCAGCCGAGGGTCGCGTATGACTTGGCCATCAAAGACCAGCTCAATCCCCTGAGGGTAACCATCGGCGGACGGCGCCGCATCGCCCATCTGACTCACGTTGATCAACGGGCTCGCGGGCTGGCCCGTCGACGAGACGGCCACTTGCGCAGCAGCATCCGGGTTCACAGCAGGATTTTGGACACCGACGACAGCGCCCACCACCACCACGAACCCCGCCGCCACGGCCGCAGGCCAAGCCCAGGCACGCCCCGGCCGAACGACAGCGGGCGACCCTGGTTCCACCGACGGCGCCGCGGGATGCGAAACCGATCGGGGTGCCAAGACAATCGGTTCGGCCGCCATGCGCTGGCGGAAGTCGCGCAGAAACTGCTCATCGCTGGCACAGGAGTGCGCCAGATCATCGCAGCGCATGACATCTCCAATCAGGCTGTAGGCGTGCCAAGTGTCTCGGCTGTGCGAATCGGTACGCCATTGAGAACAGATGCGCTCGACCTCACGGCCTTGCAATTCGCCGTCCAGCAAAGCCGATAACTGCTCGCCTCGCGCCTGCCCGGGATCTGAGCCCGAATGATCTGCCATGACAACCTCCTGTCCCACCCCAACACACATCACCTTGCGCACCGCCCGCGGTCAGCGCCTGCCCATGATCACCACCGTTCGCCGACCCGAGTGTCCAATAAGGGTCGTAAACGCAGCGCAATCGCTTCCCGCGCACGGAAAATCCTGGAACGCACCGTGCCGATCGGGCAATTCATCAATTCTGCAATTTCCTCGTAGCTCAATCCCTCGATCTCGCGCAGCGTGATCGCCTGCCGCAGATCTTCGGACAAGGCATCGATGGCAGCGTTGACCGTCAGCGCCACTTCCTTGCTGGCCAGCAGCGATTCCGGCGTTTCGCCGTCGGTTAGTTCGTTCTCGGTGCGGGAAGTTTCATCTTCGTCGTCATGAGATGCGCGCGCAGACTCCGTGACCAACAGATCGCGCTTGAGTTCGCCCAGCGCTTTCTTGGCGGTGTTGACCGCAATTCGGTACAACCACGTGTAGAAAGCGCTCTCGCCGCGAAACTGCGGAATGGCCCGGTAGGCACGGATGAAGGTTTCCTGAGCGATGTCGGGCACCAGATCAACGTCTCTGACCATGCGTCCGATCAGGCGCTCAATGCGACGCTGGTACTTGACCACCAGCATTTCGAACGCCTTGACGTCACCCTGCTTGACCCGATCGATCAGCGGCGCATCGGCATCGGGGGCCATCTGGCGATCAACCACGCGGGGCTCGTCGGTCGAGTGCCGCGGGGCGCATCCGCCCTGTGCCGTGGGCATGGGCCGCGCAGCGCAACAGTGCCCATTGCGCCTCAATGCCCTGCCGCTGTACAGGAATCCAGCCGCCTCGCTGGCGATACCACGGCGCATCGGCACGGAATTTCAGCAGCATCCATGGGCCCAGGTCCAGCACGAGCCGCACCTCGCGGACTTCAATGGCGCCGCCACCGCAGTGGGGGTCGGTGACATGCCATCGCTGGGTATCCCAGCGCAGCGTGATCGGTCGACGCCGCAGCAGATCAACCACGCCGAGCAGACCCGCCAGCACAGTAGCGATCAACAGCGCACTGCTCCAGGCAGGCAGGTCGTCATGCCGGTTGACCAGCCACGCCGCGACAACCGCCACCACGGTTACGCTGACCAGACCCAGCGCCATGTTCCAGACACCGAAGCGCTGGATCGTCACCTGCACTGCCGACGCCGCTTGCATGAGGCTGCCGCAATGCCTCAGACGCGCTTGAAAACGAGCGTGCCGTTGGTGCCACCAAAGCCGAAGTTGTTCTTGACCGCCAGATCGATCTTCATCTCGCGCGCGGTGTTGGCGCAGAAATCAAGGTCGCACTCCGGATCTTGGTTGTAGATGTTGATGGTCGGCGGCGCCACCTGGTCGCGCACCGCCAGCACGGTGAACAGCGATTCGATGCCCCCGGCCCCGCCCAGCAGGTGCCCGGTCATCGACTTGGTCGAGCTGACGGCCAACTTGTAGGCGTGGTCACCGAACGCCTGCTTGATCGCATTGGTTTCGTTCACATCGCCCAGCGGGGTCGACGTACCGTGGGCATTGAGGTACTGCACCTGGTCGGCTGACACGCCCGCATTGCGCAACGCCGCGCGCATCGAGCGCCTCGGGCCGTCCACACTGGGGGCGGTCATGTGGAACGCATCAGCGCCCATGCCGAATCCGACCAGTTCAGCGTAGATCTTGGCACCACGCCGCTTCGCGTGCTCGTACTCCTCCAGCACCATCGCACCGGCGCCTTCGCCCAGCACGAAGCCGTCGCGGTCGCGGTCCCACGGCCGCGAGGCGGTGGTGGGATCGTCATTGCGCGTCGACAGGGCCCGCGCTGCCGCGAAGCCCCCGACGCCCAGCGGCGACACCGACGACTCGGCGCCGCCAGCGATCATCACGTCGGCATCGCCGTACTCGATCAGCCGACCGGCCTCGCCGATGCAATGCAGGCCGGTGGTGCATGCCGTCACGATGGCCAGATTGGGACCCTGGAAACCGAACTTGATCGACAGGTGGCCTGAGATCATGTTGATGATCGAGGCCGGCACAAAGAATGGCGAGATACGGCGCGGGCCGCGGGCCGTCAGATCCGCATGGGTGTCCTCGATCAACGGCAAGCCGCCGATGCCCGAGCCGACCAGACACCCGATGCGCTCGGCCTGCTCTTCGCTCAACTCACCGTTGGTCTTCAGGCCCGAGTCGCGTACCGCCTGGATGGAAGCGGCCATCCCGAACTGCATGAAGACGTCCATGTGCCGGGCGTCCTTCGCGGGAAAGTAGTCTTCGACAGTGAAGTTCTTCACTTCGCCCGCAAAGCGGCACGCATAGTCAGACGCATCGAAGCGTGTGATGTTGGCAATGCCAGAACGGCCGGCCAGGATATTGGCCCAGGCTTCGGTGACCGAGTTGCCCACCGGGCTGATCAGTCCCAGCCCCGTGACCACAACGCGGCGCCGGGTCATGGGCATCTCCCGGCGCAAGCGGGCCCGCAGCGCGGCGGGCGGGCTGAATCAATCGAACATGGCAAGCGGCAATACATGCAATGAAAGCTCAGGCTCAGGCCTTTTGGTGCTTCAACGCGTAGTCGATCGCGAGTTGAACGGTGGTGATTTTCTCGGCTTCTTCATCGGGGATTTCGATGCCGAACTCGTCTTCGAGGGCCATCACCAACTCGACCGTGTCGAGTGAATCGGCGCCCAAGTCGGCCACGAAGGCCTTCTCGTTGGAGACATCGGCCTCGGGTACGCCCAGTTGTTCGGCGATGATTTTCTTGACACGGGATTCGATATCGCTCATGACTCCTCCGGGAGTGTTGTCTGAAACAGCCCGGGATTCTAAAGGTTGCACCATGTCGCCTTGCGGAGACGGTGCACTCGATGACCGGCCGGGCAGAACCGGGTCGATGAACGGGGTCGATGTCGGTCAGCTCATGTACATGCCACCGTTGACATGCAGCTCTGTGCCGGTGATGTAGCCCGCCGCGTCTGACGCGAGGAAGGCGACCGCATGGGCCACATCGTCGACGCTGCCGAGTCGGCCGAGCGGGATCTGGGTCAACAGGGCATCTTTTTGCGCCGCGGGCAAGGCATCGGTCATGTCGGTTGCAATGAAGCCCGGCGCCACGCAGTTCACGGTGATGCTGCGGCTGCCGAGCTCACGCGCCAAAGCGCGGGTCATGCCAGCCACCCCGGCCTTGGCCGCCGCGTAATTGGCCTGGCCGGCATTGCCGCTCGCGCCAACCACCGAGGTGATGTTGATGATGCGTCCGTGCCGCTGCTTGACCATGGGCCGGATGACGGCGCGGCTGAGCCGAAACACCGCCGTCAGGTTGGTGTCGATCACCGCGTCCCAATCGGCATCCTTCATCCGCATCGACAGGTTGTCGCGGGTGATGCCGGCGTTGTTGACCAGCACATGCAGCGCGCCGTGGGCCTTCAACACCGTCTCAACGGTCCGATCGACCGCTGCAGGGTCATTCACATCGAGACAGGCACCGGCGCAACCCGGGAACGCGGCCAGTGCCTCGCTGATCGCCAGGGCGCCTGCCTCGGTGGTTGCGGTGCCGACCACGATCAGACCACGGCGCGCCAGTTCCTGCGCAATCGCCCGCCCGATGCCGCGCGAGGCACCGGTCACCAGCGCCACGCGGGTCGTTGTTGCCTCTGTCGTCATGCCAGCACTCCACGCACATCGGCCAGCGAGGCCGGATCGAACAATGCTGCCGAGATCGCCTCGGCGTCGATGCGCTTGACCATGCCAGCGAGCACCTTCCCGGGTCCGCATTCGATCAGGTGAGAAACGCCCCTCGCGCGGATGGCCTGGACGGTTTCGAACCAGCGCACCGGGCCGAACGCCTGGCGGTAAAGCGCGTCACGGATGCGCGCCGGGTCTGATTCAGCGGTCACATCGATGTTGTTGAGCACTGGTATCGCAGGCACCTGGAAAGCCACCGACGCCAATGCGTCCTTCAGCCGCAGGGCGGCGGGTTTCATCAAGCTGCAATGAAATGGTGCGGAAACAGGCAGCGGCAAGGTGCGCTTGGCGCCTGCGGCCTTCAGCAACTCGCACGCCTTCGCCACACCGGCCTGCGAGCCGGAGATCACGGTCTGCTTCGGGTCATTGAAGTTGGCCGCCTCCACGACTTCGCCGCTGGCCGCCGCCGCCTCAGCGCAGGCGGCGCGCACGGCGTCGGCATCGAGGCCCAGGATGGCCGCCATGGCACCCACGCCCACCGGTACCGCCTCCTGCATCGCCTGCGCACGAAAGCGCACCAGCGGCAGTGCATCGACCAACGCCAGCGAACCGGCGGCCACGAGCGCGCTGTATTCGCCCAACGAGTGACCGGCGAACACCGTCGGCGCCAAGCCGGTCTCGGCCATCCAGGCGCGATAACAGGCGATGCCCGCCGTCAACATCACCGGTTGTGTGTTGGTCGTGAGGTCGAGCTGCTCTTTGGGGCCCTCGCGTACGAGCCGCGCCACGTCGATGTCCAGCGCGTCGGAGGCCTCGGCCAGCGTCTGCATGACCGCAGCGTGATCGCCCCAGGCGTCGAGCATGCCCACGGCTTGCGAGCCCTGGCCGGGAAAAAGAAATGCGAATGAAGTGATCGGCATAGAAAAAGCAATGGAAGGGTGGGAGGAGGTGTGGGCGCGCGGCAACAGCGACCACCGCCGCAGCCTCAGAAATCCAACAGCACGGCACCCCAGGTGAAGCCGCCGCCCACACCTTCGAGCAGCACCGTGTCGCCACGCGCAATGCGCCTGTCGCGCACCGCCACATCGAGCGCCAGCGGGATCGACGCCGCAGAGGTGTTGCCGTGGTCTGCCACGGTGACGATCACCTTGTCCATGGACAGCTTCAGCTTGCGCGCGGTGCTTTGCATGATGCGGATGTTGGCCTGATGCGGGATCAGCCAGTCGATGTCGGCCTCGCTGCGGCCCGCTTTGACGAGCACAGACCGAGCGACCTCTTCCAGCACACCGACGGCCAGTTTGAACACCGCCTGCCCATCCATTTTCAACGTGGGATCGCCGCACACCTGACCGCCCGCCACGCTGCCGGGCGTGCACAGGATGCCGACATGTCGACCATCGGCGTGCAGTTCGCTGGCAATGATCCCCGGGGTGTCGCTGGCCTGCAGCACCACCGCACCCGCACCATCGCCAAACAGCACGCAGGTGCCGCGGTCGTTGAAATCCAAGATGCGGGAAAAAATCTCGGCGCCGATCACCAGGGCCTTGCTGGCAGCACCGGTGCGGATCATCGAGTCGGCCACCGTCAGCGCATAGACGAACCCTGAACACACCGCCTGCACGTCAAACGCGGGGCAGCCTGCGATGCCGAGCTTTTGTTGCACGATGCACGCCGTCGACGGGAACACCATGTCCGGCGTCGAGGTGGCGACGATGATCAGGTCGATGGAGGTGGCGTCGCAATCGGCGGCTTCGAGCGCCCGCCGCGCCGCCGCCGCAGCGAGGTCACTGCAGGGCTCACCCTCAGCAGCGAAATGCCGCGCCCGGATGCCGGTGCGCTCGGCGATCCAATCGTCGGAGGTCTCGATGCCGCGCGCGGCCAGTTTGACAACCAGATCGGCATTGGTCAGCCGCTGGGTGGGCAGGTAACTGCCGGTTCCCGCGATGCGGGAGTAGCGTCGGGCAGGGGCAGCCGCAGTGAGCGCTGTGGAGGGCATGCCGTTCATGCGGTGAGACGAGGCGTGATCGTCTTGGGGTTGTCGTTGTCGCCAGCAAGCGTTTGCGTCGGCATGGCCTGGAGGGTGTCGCGAATGCGGACGTGCACTCTGTCGAGCAGCCCGTTGCGCGCCGCATCATAAGCCCGGTTCAGCGCCTGCTCGAAGGCAAACGCATCGGCGGAGCCGTGGCTCTTGAACACCAATCCGCGCAAGCCCAGCAGCGCGGCACCGTTGTAGCGCCGGTGATCGACACGCGCCTTGAAGTGGTTCAGCACCGGCATCGCCACCAGCGCAGCCACCTTGGTGAGCAGATTGCGCTTGAACTCCTGCTTGATGAAAGCCGACAGCATGGCCGCCAGGCCTTCGGCGGTCTTCAAGGCCACATTGCCCACAAAGCCGTCGCACACGATGATGTCGGCAGCGCCCGTGAAGATGTCGTTGCCCTCCACGTTGCCGTGAAAGTTCAGATGCCCACTGGCCGCCGCAGCGCGCAGCAGTTCGGCAGCCCGCTTGATGGTGTCGCTGCCCTTGATCGCTTCCTCGCCGATGTTCAGCAATCCGACGCTGGGCTGCTCTTTGCCTTCGACGGCCGCCACCAGCGCGCTGCCCATCACCGCGAACTGCAACAAATGCTCGGCCGTGCAGTCCACGTTGGCACCGAGGTCCAGCACCGTGGTGTAGCCGTCGCGCTGGTTGGGCATCACCGTGGCAATGGCGGGGCGGTCGATACCCTCCAGGGTTTTCAGCACGTAGCGCGACACGGCCATCAGCGCCCCGGTGTTGCCCGCCGACACACAGGCGTCGGCGGCCGACAGGCCTGCATCGTCGGGTTTGACCAAATCGACCGCCATGCGCATGGACGACCGCTTCTTGCGGCGCAGCGCGACTTCGATCGCGTCATGCATTTCGACCACTTCGGGCGCATCGACCACCCGGCATCGCGCCCAGTGGGCCGCAGGCAGCAGCGCCTCGGCGCGCCCGACCAATATCAGTTCGGCCTGCGGATGACGTGCGAGGAAGGCTTTGCAAGCGGGCAAGGTGACCGACGCACCATGGTCACCGCCCATGCAATCGACGGCCAAGCGTACTTGGCGCAACGACACGCCCTGGCTCATGTTGTCGATTCAGCGAGCACGTAGACACCTACCGGTTGGAAGGTCGAAAGGGCCGAAAGCGGCCGACGCAAATGCGAAGGCCCGGCATTGCAAGTGTGCAGCGACCGGGCCATCGTTGACAGCGTATCGTCCATCCAGGCGCTGCGAGGGCGCAACGCGTGCGATCAAATGAGCGTCAAGCGCTCAGGAGTCGGCTTTGGTGGCGACGACCTTGCGCCCGCGGTAAAACCCGGTGGGACTGATGTGGTGCCGCAGATGAGATTCGCCGGTGGTGGGCTCAATGGCAGTTCCAGGCGTGCTCAGCGCGTAGTGCGAACGGTGCATGCCGCGCTTCGAAGGCGACTTCTTGTTTTGCTGAACAGCCATGTGTATCTCCGCATTGATTGGTGGTTACACCCGTTGGGTGCACCAGGGCGGGAGGGTCTCCCGACTGGCCTTGGAACTCGCCAAACCGGGTTGAGACACCAGCTCGCCGACCGCCACAAAGCCGATGAGTATACCAGCCACCAGCGCCCAGTGGGCCGCTAATTGGGCAACGGTTTGCGCTTGAGCTCGCCCAGCACCGCAAACGGGTGAGCACGCTCCTCGAACGGTTCGGTATCTTCCGGTGGTATGAGGGGCTGCGGGCAGACCGGATGGCGCGGCACCAGCGGCAACGCCAACAACAACTCGTCTTCCATCAGTTCGACCAGGTTCAGCGTTCTGCTCAGCACCAGCACGTCGTCGTCACTGTCGGCGTCGATGGCAGCAGCCACCGCTTCGGTGGCCACAAATTGAAAGCCGCGCTGCGCATGCGCCAAGGTCTCCACCGGTTGCAGGCAGCGCTGGCAGGTCAGGGCCAATCGGGTGCTGCAATTCAGATGCAACCAGACCTGTGGCGCCCCGCCGCGGCAGGCACGGGTTTCACCGTTGGCCCGCCACTCCACCTGATCGCCCTCCAACGGGCGGGCGTCGGCATGGGCTTCGCTGCACAGCCGATCCAGCGCCACCAGCGGCCACGCACCCGACACCTCTCCGCCTTGCTTCGCGAACGCCGCGATGTCCACGCTCAGGGGATCGAAGGCAGGCGCTGACATGCGATTGAGTCTAGTCCAGTGAAACGAAACGCTGGGCCGATTCGGCGACGCAGCCGAGGGACAATTCCTCCGATGCACACGCCGCCTCTGCTGATCCTCGCGTCGACCTCGGT
>JAKFUQ010000141.1 GCA_021732645.1 Rhizobacter sp.
GTGGCGGTGGCGGTGGATTCAGCGGTGGCGGTGGCGGCTTCGGTGGCGGCGGTGCATCGGGGAGGTGGTGATCATGAAGACCCCACGCATCTTGAAGCACTTGCTGACGACACACGGCCACATCGCTCGGGCCTTTCCCCGCAGTGCATTGACCGCGATCGAGAAGGCGATCAGGTCCAGCGAGACCGCCCATGGCGGCGAAATCCGGTTTGTGGTTGAGGGAGCACTGGATGGCATGCCGCTGTTCAAAGGCCAGTCACCCAAGGAACGAGCCATCGATCTGTTTGCGCGCTTGCGCGTGTGGGATACCGAGCACAACAACGGCTTGCTGATCTATCTCTTGCTCGCTGATCGTGCCGTGGAGATCGTGGCGGACCGCGGCATCCATGCCAAGGTAGGTGCCGAAGAATGGCGTAAGGTCTGCCACCAAATGGAAGCGGCGTTCAGGCAGTCGAACTATGAAGGAGGCGTGGTCAGCGGTGTGCATGCTGTGACGCAGCATCTCGTGCGCCACTTCCCCGCCGACGACCGTCCGAATGAACTGTCGGACAGGCCGGTCGTTCTTTGAAGCAGTCGGGGATGGAACCAAGCCTTTGTCGTTGACCACGTCGGCCCGTGGCGGGACGACATGAGCACACGCATCAGAAGTCTGCAGGTCTGCAGGTCTCGACCTGGATGCTGATCGCGTGCGACATCTGGCTCGTGGCACTGGGCCTTTACTTCATCTTCCTGCGGCCCTCCTTGTTGCCGGAGGGCATGCGATTCATGGGGAGCTTTCTTGCGCAGGTTCGGGCTGCGGTTCCCGATCTGGAAGGCCGGCTGCAACGAGTGTTCGTCGTGATGCGTGGATTCATGGGGGGCGCGGGTGTGCTCACCGTGATCGTGGCGTGCGTCGCGGTGCCCATGCGTTTGAAGGGCACGTCATGGGCCATCGCTGTGTCGGGGGTGCTGACGGTCGCACTCATTAGCGCGATCAACTTCGACATCCACTCCGACTTCGGATGGCTGTTGCTGGTGCCCGCGCTGGCCTGGCTCACAGGCTTCGTTCTCCACATCACGAGGCGATAGCAGCATGGCAACGGATGCTCTCGGCCGTCTCCAACGAACAGCAACCGCTTCCTTGCCCGTGGCCAGGGGCGCGATGCCGCTGCTGTGCGTCATGGTCTTCATCGTGTCGCTGGGCTACGGTGCCGGGCTGCCACTGATCCGGCCCTATCTGTTGCGCTACCTCGGTGCCGTGCCGGCGTCGACGGTGGCCTGGCATGTGGGCATGCTGGGCGGCGTTTACCTGTTCGCGCTGTTCCTGTTCGCGCCGCTCTGGGGCCGACTCTCGGACCGATACGGGCGAGTGCTGGTGCTGCTGATCGGCTTCGCTGTATTCCTCGCCGGCAGTGTGGGCGCGGCGATGGCGCCGAGCCTCGGCTTCGTCTATGCAGGACGGCTGCTGGCTGGCGCTGGTGCCGCCGCGATCGTGCCGACGTCACAGGCCTACATCGCCGATCTCAGCTCGACCATCGACCGCAGTCGACGCTTCGTGCTGCTCGGGAGCGCGTCGTTCGTTGGCTTCCTCGCTGGGCCGGCATTCGGCACCTGGCTGGCCGGACCGGTGATGGGGGTGGCCGTCGGGCAGATGGGGGGCATGTTGAACTGGCCGGCGCTTGCGGTCGCGTTGGCAGGTGTGCCGCTGCTGCTGGTGGCCCCATGGTTTCTCGGGCCGAACCACGCCGTCGCCCCGTCTCTGACCGTGAAAGACGACGCATCCCGCCGGGGCTTCGTACACGCTTCGATGCTGCTCGCAATGCTCGCGTCATTCGCAGTCGGCACCTTCGAGGTGGGGTTCAATCTGTTCGGCAGCGAGAAGCTCGGACTGACCACCGCGACGATGGCCGCGATGTTCATCACCTGCAGCCTCGCGATGCTGGCAGCGCAGTCGATGCTGCTGTTGTCGTCGGTGCGCAGCCGCATTGACCAGCATTGGGTGGCAGCAGCATTTGCGGGCTCAGCCTTGGCACTCGCGTTCACGTCCTGGGTGCCGGACGCCAGGTCACTCGGATTGATGATCGCCGTGGTAGCCACCGGGGCCGGAATGGTGGGGCCTGTCCTGTCCTATGAACTGCTAGAACGGCAGTCGGCAGCGCCGGGGAGACTGTTAGCCCAGCAGGCGGCTGCCAGCAATCTGGGGCAAGCACTTGGCTCGATGGGCGCCGGTTCGTTGTTCACAATGGCTCCGTTGATGCCATTCGTAGGCCCAGACGTAGGCTCTCTTCGTCTTGCCCGCCCCGGGGTCTAGCAGCGCCACCAGCGTCTCGTCGGCGTGCAGCACTCGGCAGCCTAGCACGAAGCGCTTGTGCACGTCGTACAGCGGCTGCAGCGCCGCCCCGGCTTGGCAGGCCCAGGCCGCCAGCGTCGAACGCGGCGTGCGCACGCCCGAGCGGGCATTGATCGTCTCCTGCCGGTAGTACGGCAGGTGGTCGGCGAAGCGGCTGATCAGCGTGTGCGCGAGCAGGCCACTTGCGGCCATGCCGCCATCGATCACCTCCGGCACGGCCGGCGGCTGCTTCAAGGTCTGGCAGCAGCGGCACGCCCACTTACCGTAAATGTGCCGGTGCACGAAGAACTCGGCCGGCACGATGTCCAGCCGCTCGCTGACGTCCTCGCCGATGCGCGTCATCGGTGCCCCGCACCCCTCAGCGGCGCAATGGGTGTCTTCGGGTTCGTGGTGGTGATCCACGCGCCGCAAGTGCGCCGGCAGGGCCTCGTGCCGCGGGCGCGGGGGTGGGGCCTTGGGCTTGGCCGTTGTGCCATCACCGGTGGCTTCCTGGCGCAGCCGATCGAGTTGCGCTTGCAGGCTCGCCTCGTCTTCGGTCAACGTCTCTTCGAACAGGCGCCGCTGCTCGGAGCTCATCGCCTCGGTCTTGGCGCCGAACTTCCAGCGCTTCAGCCGTGCAAGCTCGAAGTTGACCTTCTCCAGCTTCGCGTCGCGCAGTGCGATCTCCCGATCCTTGCGCTGCAGCAGTTCCTGGTGCTCGACGAGCTGGTGATGCTGCTGTTCGAGTCGGTGCTGCATCTGCGCAATCAGCGAAGCGGCCTCGGCAGGAAGACCGTGCAGATCCACTGGGGTAAGACCACGCATGTCGAGCATGCGCAGCATCGTGCCCGAGGGCGCGGCGCCGTGCCATCCGCAGATGCGATGTCAACGCTTGGGCGCTGGCCTCATACCCGAGTGATCACGCTCATCTCGGGCAAGCGCTGCCAGGGCAGCCCCAGCACCAGGGCGTCGAACTGAGCGCGGTTGAGTTCCACAGCAGCCGGCGAGTTCGACGCCGCTGCCCAGACGAAGCGCCCGGCGTTCAGCCGCCGCGCCGCGCACCACACGCCGAAGCCGTCGTGCACGAGCATCTTGATGCGCGTGGCCCTCGCGTTGGCGAAGAGGTAGCCGTGATGGGCCCGGGCCTCACCCAGCGTCGTCACGACCGCGACCAACAGCCGGTCGGCGCCGGCGCGCATGTCCACGGGCGAGGTGCACAGCCAGAGTTGGTCGATGCGGATCACTTCAGCCAGCCGCCAGACAACTCCCGCAGCCACACTGCGCAATCGGCGCTGGCCGATGCAGGCCAGTGCACCGTCAGACTGGATGGGCCTCGGCGCAGTTCAATGTGGATGGTGGGGTCGCCCTGGGCCGCAACGGGTGTGCTGGATAGATCGGCATGCTTGGCGGGGTCAGTGCCGGCCAAGACGATGGGCACGAACTGGGTGCCAACAACGCGAGCAGCACTGGCCGGCGCCGCGACAGGCTGGATCGCCGAGGATGGCGCCGGCGGTGCCACAAGGCCAGCGCGCTTGAGGCCTCGGCCCTCTCGCCACTTCCGTACGAGATTGGCATTGAGGCCGTGGGCCAGTGCCACTGCGGAGATCGACGCGCCGGGCTCGTCGCACGCCGACAGGACCCGGGCCTTGAGTTCGGCCCCATGACGTCGCCGCATCACGGGTTTGGAGTTCATGAATAGGTGTCCACCAATCGAATAGGTGGACACCATCGTCACAACCCTACCGGCTCAAAGCAAGGTGGGGTGGCTGGACGCTCACGATACGACTGTCGTTGCTCCGGTTGAAAGCGTCAGCGTCATGGGTCAGCCCTGGGGGAAAACCAGCGTGAAGGTGGTCAACCCCCCACCGCTACTTGTGGCGCTTACATGCCCGCCATGCGCACGCATCACCGACTTGACGATCGGTAGCCCCAGTCCCGTTCCGCCGTCTGCTCTTGCGCGCGCCGAGTCCAGGCGAACAAAGCGCTCGAACACTCGGTTCAACTGATCAGGCGGGATGATGGAGCCTACGTTGGAGACGTCCAGATACGTCGTTCCATCGGCTTGCCTCAGCGCAATCGAAATCACACTTTTGACATCGGCGTGGCGAATTGCATTGGTCAATAAATTGGTGATCGCTCTTTGCACCAGGATCCGATCAGCCTGAACCGTTGCGGCTCCCTCGATCGTTATGCTGACGTCGCGCTCGTCCGACAGCACGGACAAGAACTCGGCCACGCGTTGGCACTCTTCGGTCAGGTCAACGGCAGATTGATCCAACGCAGCCGTCCCTCGATCGGACTGCGCAAGAAAGAGCATGTCGGCAATGAGTCGGGTCAGCCGATCCAACTCATCCACGTTGCCAGCCAGAACATCGCGTAACTCCTCGACCGAGCGCGGTCTGGTCAACGCCACCTGGGTGCGCCCCAACAGCGTCGCCACCGGTGTGCGCATCTCATGGGCCAGGTCTGCCGAGAACTCGGACAAGCGTTTCACGCCCTCGTCGATGCGCAGCAGCATCGCATTGAACCCATCAGCCAGCACACGCAGTTCCAGCGGCAAATAATGCACGTCGATGCGCTGAGTCAGGTTTCGCGTTGTCACCTCGGAAGTCACGGCGGTCAGCCGCTTCAACGGGGCCAGTCCGGTTCGCGCGACAGCCCAGGCCCCCAGCGTGATCAGTGCCAACAATGCTGGCACTCCCAGCAAGACGGCACTGGCATATTCTCCCAACATGGCCTGATCGTCTTCGAGGTCGATCGACAGCACGAACCGGACGGTCTGTCCGTTGTGGACTGGACTGACGCCTGACAGCGAGGCATACCACTTTCTATCTCTTCCCTGCCAACGGATCATCCGATTCGGGGCATCGCCTTGCACTCGGGTCACGGATTCCATCGACTCGCGCGAGAAGCTCGCGACAACGCGTCCATCACGCGGATCGAACAAAGCGAGATGCAGATCCTTGTGCCCGATCAGCAGGTCTCCGAAGCGATGGCCATTGGCCGGAATTTGCTCGATGCTGGCAATCTCTGACAGCACATGCGACATCAGTGCGCGCTTTCCCCGCAACTCGGTGTCCAAGCGGGTATCCAGTTGACGAGACAGTGCCCAATATCCGGAGAACGCTGCAGTGCCTGCAATGACCAGCCCGAACAAGGCAATACCGGCAGAAATCTGCAGCGCCAACGACTCTTCAGCGAATCGCTTGCGCCATGACGCCACGCTCAAGGCTCCTGCCGAAGTTCGAGCAGATAGCCCACACCGCGCACCGTATGGATCAGCTTGTGATCGAACGGGGCATCGACCTTCAACCGCAGACGACGAATCGCCACATCCACTACGTTCGTTTCTGAGTCGAAATGAATGTCCCACACGAGCGATGCGATTTCCGTGCGCGAAAGCACTTCGCCGCAGCGCTGCACCAACAATGCGAGCAGCGCGAACTCCTTGGCGGTGAGGTCAATGCGCTGACCGGCGCGGGTCGCCCGATGGCGTATGGGATCGACCTCGAGGTCAGCGATGCGCTGCACCAGGTCGGCCCGCGGTGCCTTGCCGCGCTTGAGCAGCGCGCGAACGCGGGCTTGCAGTTCAGGGAACTGGAACGGCTTGACCAGGTAATCATTGGCACCCAGATCAAAGCCTCGCACCTTGTCGTGGGTCTGTCCGCGCGCGGTGAGCATCAACACTGGAATCTGCTTGGCGGTGCGCAGTGCAGAGAGCACGGCAAAACCGTCCACACCGGGCAGCATCACGTCAAGGATCACCAGATCGTGGTCACCCGTCATCGCGGCGTGCAGACCATCGGTGCCGTTGAGTGCCACATCCACCGCATAGCCGCTTTCGGTCAAGCCTTGCCGCAGGTATTCAGCTGCTCGATGCTCGTCTTCAATGACCAGGATTTTCATATTGGTGATTGTCCAGCGAGACAGCTGGTCCCAGTTCTCCTCCGCGGGCAAAGTTACCGAAACGTCATCAGATCGACCATGCTTTGACGGGAGTCATTTCTTAGAGTTCTGGCATGCTTTCGAGCATTGGGTCAGTCCACGCTGACACCTCACTTCACACAAAAGGAATGACCATGAAACGCAATCTCACCACGATCGTCCTCGCAGCCGCCCTGGCAGGGGTAGCCGCGCCTGTCTTCGCAGACGACGCCGCGAAGCAAGAGGCTCAAGAAGTTATCAAGCTCAAGGACGGCTCGATCTTGTATGTGTTCAAGAACGGGAAGATGGCAAAGGAAAACAAACTCGGAAGAGCGGTCCACCTGAGGGGTGGCGAAGTCCTTGAAGCCGTCGATGGACGCAAGGTGATCGCTGTGGGTAACGAGGTTGCGCCGTTGGACGCGCTGAAAAAACAAGGTCACGGAGGTTGAAGAACGAAGTGGTCGATGCGCTGAACGTCGTTGACCACACCTTTGAGCGATGACCCTATTGCCAGTCGCTCTTTTTGCAATTCTTTCAGATGGAGTTTGAAGCCATGAAGATAAGCAACAGGTCTGCCGCTGCAGTTTTAGCCCTTGCCGCATCCTTTGGCATGACGGCATACGTCCAAGCCACGATTGTTGCCGAGCAGTCCGGCATGAACACACAAAACGTTTCGACCACCGAAATGACCGACGGCGAAGTGCGCAAGATCGATATGGACACGCTGAAGATCACGCTCAAGCACGGCGACATCAAGAATCTCGGCATGCCCGCAATGACGATGGTGTTCAAGGTCAAAGACGCCGCGATGCTTGACACGCTTCAGGTCGGCAGCAAGGTCAGGTTCACCGCGCAGAAATCTGAAGGTTCACTCCTGGTGACAGCGATTGAAGTCGCGAGCTGACGCCGTGTCGAGCACCAGCACTGCCGCAACCAAGGAGAAATATCATGTCATCGCGCAGACGCTCGCTGAAAATCATGACCGGCGTGTCAGCAATATTGCTGACTGGTTGCGCTGCGGCGCCTGCGATACGGGCAGACAGATCGAGAACGTATTGCTTGAAGACGCTCAAACGCAAGAGGACCGTGTGCACTGCCGAACGGACGCCGTCCATCGCCGTGGAGGCAGAAGCAAAGCGATTCGAGCCGATGCCCGACGTGCTGACACTCTTTGTAGTCAGATGGTCTTGGGTAGATGCTATCAAGCCGATACCGCTCGTCATCGACGACGACACGCAGATCGTCACGCTTCCGAAATCACTGGTTCGCATACGACTTGTACCAGGCCCCCACGAACTCAGTTTCGAGTGGGACGGCAAGGTCCGACGACATGCCATCGAAGCGCGCGCCGGTGAAGTTAAATTCGTCGACTTGGCAGGTTCCGCCATGCCGTGGGACCTGAGCTTTTACTGGTCTGACATTGACCCAGAGGGCGCAAAGGTGCGCGCGAGACGCAGCCGCTTGATTGCAGACGTTTGAGCGGGCTATTTCAGATTTGCATGTTCATGACATCGCTGTAGGCCTGAACCACCTTGTTGCGCACTTGCAAAGTCGCCTGGAATGCAATGCCCGATTTTTGCCCGGCGATCATGGTTTCTTCCAGGCTGACCGTCGGGTTGTCGAGCGTGAATTCTTTGCTGAGACGCCCTGACTCTTTTTGCAGATTGCTAGTTTCCCGCAAGGCCTGCAGCATCGCGTCCTTGAATCCGGCCGCAGGGACAGCGTCGCTCTTGCGCACCGACGTGCTCACGGCGGTCACTGACCGAATCAGATCCAGGGGTTTTACAGAGAAGTCCATGAGCACCGTCGCTTTCTGCCGACCCTCTCATGCATCGCGATAAATGTCGCGCTGGCCGAAATGTCGAGTCTCCAGGGTAGCTCAGCGGTCGGCGATCAATGTCACGATCAGGTGTTACTTTGCGCACCTGTTTGTTAGATTGAATGAAGTCAACTCACCGCTGATCGATTCACTCATCGTCCGAAAACGTCAGACGCCTCCAACACCGGCTTGAGCCCGCTGCCAAATCGTGCCATCGCGTGTCGATGGTCGCGCAGTTCGCTGTACGGCAGGTATCGAATTCCCAATTCGGCCACGCGCATGAAGGCAGGTCGGTTCAACTGCTGCGCAACCTCGGTGCGACGCTCATCGGGCGCAACGAGGAACAGCGTGCTGCCCAGTCCAAGCGGTGATCCCAGTGCCAAGTCGAGCATGCGAACGATGCCCGAGTGGATGGAGGTCGAGTGTTCGACCTCGAAGGCGGCGGCGACTCTAGATGCGTGCTCCGGCGAAGCGCGTTCAAGCCAGATCACATCGATCAGGCGGACCGATTCGGCGGGTGGAAGGCCGTCGACCATGAGCGTTGTCAGACAACCGTCCCCTAGTTTCCCCCCGGCATAGGCGCGGCTTCGATCATTGGAGGCGATCCATATGTCGAAGCCAAGAGCCAGCCCCAGGTCGCGCAGCCAGCCTTGCATTTCGTGGTGCGTGGTGTCGATTTCTTGCTGCAGGATGCGCAGCTTCTCAGACGCTGCAGATTCCTCACGCACTCGCGCCAAATCCTCTGCCCAGGCGGCTTGTGCCGCTGCATCGTCGGCGCCAGGTGGCGCGGGGTACCGGCCGCTGCCCACATCGAACATCAGGCCTGCAATGGCACCGAGGTCGTTTGACAACAATCCTCGGTGGAATTCGTTCAGGCGCAAGGTTCCTGCGCGCAACGCGAGATAGTGATCCCAGCGCCCGAGTTTGACGGTCGAACCGGTGAGGGCGTTGTAGCCTTTGACGATGGCGGTGTTGAAGGGCACGACCAGTGTGGGATGAATGAAGTACAGCAGGTTGGCGACCGCAGGTCCCAGGCCCTTGATGCCGACGGCATCGATGCGGCGGATCGCCTCGATGACAGCATCGGCCGTGTCGCAGCATTCGCAGGCGCTCAGCAGACGCGCGAATGCGCGCTGGTTGTCAGCGTTTTCGTAGATATCGGGGATGCGCAGCTTGGGCTTCCACAGGAATGCATGATCGGCGCCCTTGAAAATTTGTCGCTGCTCAGCGATCGATCCCACGACGACTTCGAGTGATGAGCCGCGGTACACATTGCCAAACGTACCCGCATCGATTTCGCGAACAACCGCTGTCAGGCCACGGCGGATCGAACGGAAATTCTTGAGTCGGTCGTCCCACAGAAACCAATTGCGATAAGTCCCCCCTGGATCAAGTTTCCAGCGCTGAATCAGCGGGATCAGTGGGTCAACAGCCAGTGTCATTGGAACCGAAGGATGACGCAAAGAATCGCCGCCCGGGCGGAGTTTATTGCCCACGTCCGGTAGTGGGTCTGGGCCATGCCAGAGTACAAGGTGTGATGGGACTCAAATCGACGCTGAGATTGACGTTGGGCAGGCATAGATTTTTTCGTCGGCAAACGACGGGTAACGCTGCACAGAATACGGTCAATCTACTTCACGGCAAACCGCACGATGGTGGTTTTCTTGTCAGCAGTCACGATCGAAGCCAGCACCTTGCAGCCGCTGACCAGTTTCACACCCTTGGATTCGAGTTTGTCCCCAGCCGGCAGCAGTGGTGCTTCGGACTTTTCGGTGCCATTCAAAACGGTGAGTTTGCCGCTCACACCTGCAGTTGACATGGGCTTCTCATGATCAACGATGTAGATGGCAGCACCATCTGCCTGCAACACCAATTCGAAGTTAAGATCATTCCCTGATTGCACCACACCGCCGTGGGTCGGCTTTGAATCGCCATGCGCTGCCACACCGAAACTCAGAGCGGCCACGCCCAGCGTCAATGTTGAAAGCAGAGTCTTGATCATTGGATTTGCTCCATCGATTGCCGGGCACATTTGAAGGCGGTGCCCAGAAGGCCTTTTCTGGTTGATCTAGGGCCTGTTAACACAAGCGAAGTCCGTCGGCGATCAGCGCGAAGCTGATGAAGCCGAGGAACATCACGTCGAGTTTCTCGAAGCGCGAGAAGATGCGGCGGTAGCCCTTGAACCTGCGGAACAGGCGCTCGACCTCATTGCGGCGCTTGTACATCTCACGGTCGTACTCCCACGGCTCGATCCGATTCTCTTTGGGCGGCACTACGGGAATGAAGCCCAGATCGAGCGCCAGCTGCCTGGTCTCGTTGCCCTCGTAGGCGCGATCCATGAGCAGATGAAGCGGCCTGTTCGGTGCGCCCAGGCGACTAAGCAAGGCCCGCCCCGCCGGCGCATCGTGCGCCTGACCGGGCGACAACGAGAACGTTATGGCCGTGCGAGCATCCGCGGCAACCATATGAATCTTGGTGTTCCATCCGCCTCGAGACTTGCCGATGGCTTGCGGGCCGTTTTTTTTAGCGCCCCGGTGCCATCGGGATGCACCTTGATGCTGGTGCTGTCCAGCGACACCGCCTCGATCTTGATGCGCACCACCTGCGCCTGCTGCAACTCCTCGAACACCCGATCCATGACGCCCGACTTCGACCAGCGATTCATCCGTGTGTAGATGGTGTGCCAGTTGCCGAACCGCTTGGGCAGGCCGCGCCACTTGCAGCCGTGTTCTGCGACGTACAGGATCGCATTGAGAACGTTCAAGTTGGACAGGCTGACATTGCCTCGCTGCAGAGGCAGGCAGTGCTCGATCTGGGCAAATTGGGCTTGCGTGATCTCCATGCATCGATTTTCTCGGCACGCCAACCAATAAGTCAAATAGTGTTAACACGCCCTAGAAACTCTCAATTTGCTTTGCAGCGAGCAATTTCGTTAGCGGTCGCTCGCCCCAGAGGTAGAACATCAGCGGCGTGATCACGGTGTCCAGCACCGTCGAGCTGACCAGTCCGCCGAAAATCACGACCGCCACCGGGTGCAGAATTTCCTTGCCGGGCGCGTCGGCCGCCAGCAGCAGCGGCACCAGTGCAAAGGCCGCCACCAGCGCCGTCATCAGCACGGGAGTCAGCCGTTCCAGCGAGCCGCGGATGATCAGCTTCTTGCCGAACACCTCACCTTCGAAGGCGCACAGGTTGATGTAGTGGCTGATCTTCAGGATGCCGTTGCGCGTGCTGATGCCGGCCAGCGTGATGAAACCCACCAGCGCCGCTACCGACAGCGGCTGCCCAGACAGCCACAGCGCCACGACGCTGCCCACCAGCGCCAGCGGGATGTTGCTCATGATCATCAGCGCCAGCGTGGTCGACTTGTAGCGGCTGTACAGCACCAGAAAGATCATCGCCAACGACACCAGGGACAGAAGCCCGATGAGCCGGGTGGCCTGCTCCTGGGCCTGAAACTGCCCTTCCAGCGCCACGCTGTAGCCGGCCTGCAAGGGGCTGGCTGCCACTTCGGCGCGTATGCGCTCGATGATCTTGCCCAGATCGCTGCCGTCGCTGTTGGCCGACAGCACGATCCGCCTGCGTGTGTTTTCGCGGCTGATCTGGTTCGGACCATCTCCTTCTTCCACCGTCGCCAGTTCCGACAACGGCACGCGCCCGCGCGGCGTTTCGATGAGCAGGTTTTGCAGCCCACGCTGACCACGCTCGGTGTCGGGCAGGCGCAGCATCAGATCGAAACGGCGGTTGCCCTCGATGATCTGCGTCACGCGGCTGCCTTCGATCAGCGTCTCCAGGGACTCCAGCACATGGCCCGGCGCCACCCCGTAGGTGGCCGCCTTGTCGTAGTCCAACCGCACCTTGAGCTGCGGGATCAGCACCTGTTTTTCGATCTGCAGGTCGGTGATGCCCGGGATCGCAGCCAGGCGGTCGCGCATGCCGGCCGCCAGGCCGCGCAGCGTGTCCAGGTCCTCGCCGAAGACCTTGATGGCGATCTGCGCGCGCACACCCGACAGCAGGTGGTCGAGCCGGTGCGAGATCGGCTGCCCGATGTTCACCACGGCCGGCAGCAACGCCAGCCGGTTTCGCAGATCCTGCGTGATCTGGTCGCGGTTGCGGTCGGAGGCCTTGAGGTCCACGTCCATCTCTGACGAATGCACGCCTTCGGCATGTTCGTCCAGCTCGGCGCGGCCGGTGCGCCGGCCCACCTTGATGACTTCGGGAACCTGCATCGCCAGCTGTTCGGCGAGCACGCCGATACGGTTGGATTCGGCCAGAGAGGTGCCAGGGTTGAGCAGCAGGCTCACCGTCAAGGTGCCCTCGTTGAACGGCGGCAAGAAAGCGCGGGCGAAAAACGGCACGCTGGCAGCGGCACCGATGACGGCCAGCGCGGCGATGGCCACAACCACGCGGGCGCGGTCGAACGACCATTCGAGCAGCCGCGCGTCCCAGCGCTTGAGCACGCGCACCAGCGGGCTGTCGGCATCGTGGTCGACGCCGCCGGCACCCCACTTCCAGAATTGCCACCAGCGCCGCTCGGAACGCACCGCGCCGACTGGCGATTGCACCAGCAGGTAATAGGCCATCACCGGCGTGATCGACACCGAGACGAACATGCTGGCCAGGACGGAGACGATGTAGGCCACACCCAGCGGCGTGAACAGCCGCCCTTCGATGCCCGGCAACGCGAACAACGGCACGAACACCAGCACGATGATCAGCGTGGCGTAGACGATGGCTGAGCGCACCTCCAGCGTGGCCGCGGCAATCACTTCGATGGCGGGCTTGGGCTCGGCGGCTTTGGCGTTGAGCTTGAGCCGGCGCAGCACGTTCTC
>JAKFUQ010000277.1 GCA_021732645.1 Rhizobacter sp.
TGATCCTCGACGAAGCGACCAGCCACCTCGACCCCGAGGCACAGGCGGCCGTCATCGACACCGTCAGGCACCTGAAAGGTCGGCTGACCATTCTGGCCGTGGCGCACCAGGACCTGCTGATCCAGGCGGCCGACTGCGTCTACCAGCTCGCCGGCGGAAACGTCAGCGCGTTGAAACGGCCGAGCGATGTGGCCAGCGCCACCGTGACCGCTTGAATGGGCCAAGGCAGCGGAAATCTGTGGCGACGCCTGCGGCGTGGTCGTCGCCGCCTGATGTTCCTGGGCCTGCGCACGCTGTTGCGCGTGGTCGGCTTCGCGCGAGCGCGCACGGTGGGCACCTGGCTGGGCGAGCTGCAATATCGATTTGACCTGCGCCAGCGGCTGCGCCTGCAACGCGAGGTTGCCCTGGCGCTGGGCCGCAGCGCCGACGATGCCACGGTGCCTCCCCTGCTGCGCGAGGCCTACCGCACCAACAACGGCGCGGTGCTGGAAATGCTGGCGATGTTCGACCGCCGCCAGCCCGACGACGCGCTGATCGCCCGCTGCCACCTCGACGGCCTGGAACATCTGCACACGGCGATGGCCGAAGGCCGCGGCGCGATTTTGCTGGCCACCCACTCGGGCAATACGGCGCTGCTGACGCTGCGTCTGATGCAAGCGGGCTGGCCGGTGAGCGTGCTGTACCGCGAGTCCCGCATGATGTCGGCCGGCTTCCTACAACAGGGGCTGGAGCAATACGGCATCCAGGGCATCCTCGCCAACAGTGGCATTCGCGCTTATGGGCAGGTGCTGTCGGCACTCAAGCAGGGGCGTATCGTCTCCATGATGCTCGACCAGGGGGCAACGCGGCCGCAAGACGGCTCGATGCACCACTTTCTGGGCAAGGACATGGCCATGCCCGCCGGCCCGGCACAGCTGGCCCGCACCTCGCGGTCACCCGTGCTGCCCCTGGTCATGACGGCGGCCTACCCTGAATGGCGTTACGCGATCCAACCGGCGGTCTCCCTCACGGGCGGATCGCTGGCATCCGATCTCGCCTTGCTGGTTCGTTTGACCGAGCAACAGGTGCGGCTAGCCCCGCAGTTCTGGAGCTGGCATCACAGGCGGTGGGCGCACCTGCCAACGGCGGAGAGTCCACCTCGATGAATCGGTCTCACGCGGCATCGTCGGCTGCACAGCGTCACGCCCCGATGGTGGCGGTGACAGGTGCGAGCGGCTTCATCGGCCGGCACCTTGTTGTTGCCTTGGCGCAGGCAGGCTGGCGCATCCGACTACTGCTGCGGCGCGAACCCGACGAGCCGCAGTGGAGCAGCCTTCAGCCGCAGGTGGTGGTCGGCGCTCTCGATGACGAAGCCGCACTGGCGCGGCTGGTCGACGGTTCCGACGCGGTGATCCATTTGGCCGGGCTCATCAAGGCGGCGCGACGCAGTCAGTTTTTCGCGATCAACCGCGATGCCGCTGCGGCACTAGCGCGCACGGTGCAGCGCCTGGCACCAGCCGCGCACTTCCTCCAGGTATCTAGCCTAGCAGCGCGCGAGCCGGCGCTTTCCGACTACGCCGCCAGCAAACGCGCGGGCGAGGAGGCCGTGCGCAACATCCTGGGGCCGCGCGCGACGGTGCTGCGGCCACCTGCCGTCTACGGCCCGGGTGACCGTGAGACCCTGCTGTTTTTCCAGTTGGCCCGCCAACGCTGGGTACCGCTTCTCGGCTCGCAAGACGCGGTTGTCGCGATGATCCACGTCAGGGACCTGGTGAGTCTGGTCGTTGCGCGGATCGAAGCGCCGCCTTGTGGTGAATTGCTGACAGCAGCCGACGATCGCCCGGAGGGCTATCGTTGGAACGAACTGCTGGGGGCCGCTGCGCGCGCCGTCGACAACCCGATACCGCGCTTCGTCCAGGCACCGCACAGCCTGCTCTACGGCATCGCGCTGCTTGGCGATCTGGCGCGCATGGCTGGTTCGTACAGCATGCTCAGCTCGCAAAAATTGCGCGAGCTGCGCCATTTGGACTGGTCGGTGTCGTCCGCCGAGCTGTCGCGGCCGGAGGACTTGGCGCCGCGTTTCGATCTCGATACCGGCTTTGCCGATACGGTGGCTTGGTATCGCCGCAGGGGCTGGCTGCCGACCTGAAGGCCCCTCAGGACGACCATAAGCCACCACCAGACGTGTTCAACGTCATCGGCAAGCAATGCTGAAGACGTGTTTCGAATGTGAATGCACGTCGACGTTACCGAAACGCCCAAGCGTCCGGCCGAGAGCAGCAATACGGGCGCCCACCTCGGCAACGTCAAGTTCAGGGAATCGATGATCGTGGTAGCTTTGCCTGCCAGATCCTGCGCGCTGGTACTGAGATTGCTTGCGCCATGCGCGCAAGATCATGAGTACACGTCCTGTCGCGGCGCGAATCCGCGGCGGTGGCGATGGCAGGACTTTGCGGTAGCCGTTTTCCACCAACACATCGAGTATTCGGTCGCAGGCAAGGGCACCATCACGCGCCGCCAGGTAGTGGCTGACCAGCGTTTCGCGTTCTGCACCACCAGCCGCACCCACAGATCCTTCAAGCACGCTTTGCAAGGCGTCAACAAGTTCCTCGAAGGAGCGGCACTGATGACTTAGCCGATTGGGCAACCCTTGAAAATCAAAATCGTAGTGAGGGTTCAGTCCCGGCAGATAAGCCAACGCCGGTCGGCGCAGCGCATACGCTTCGACACCGGTGGTGCACCCGTTGTGGACCATGGCGCTGGCCGCCAGCAGCCACGGGATGATGTTGCCCGTTGCGTCGACATGCACTCGGTCGCAACCTTTCGCGAGTGCCAAGTAGCTGTCAAACTTTTCGCTCGGGTGAGGGCGGATGACGATGGTCAGGTCGGGACGCGTTTGCGCGAGTCTAGAGATCATTGCCTGAAACTCGCGAAGGAGCATCTGCTTGTGATCGTGTAGACCCGAAGCGAATGCCTCTGACATGCCGATGCCGGCCTGACCGCGCCGCGATGCAGAGCCCTTACCCGGTGCGAACAAGCCGATGTCGGGAATGAATGGATTGACGTCGCTGAAGTTGGTGTTTATCAGCACGAAGCGACCGTACTGCGCATGCAGCTTCGCAACCTCGACATCGAAATACGCCCTGAGCTCAGGGCGGAGCATGTCTCCGCGTGGATTGCCAGTCACGTGCAACGGCAAGCCTTCTGGCAGGTGTTGGTAGTTCTTCAGCAAGTCAAAATTGTCCTGGCCCCAGGCAAACACATGTGAGACCTTGTCGATGGTTCTCGGAGACAAACGCAAGGTGAAGTAGGTGTCCTGCGGAGGGTGGACCAGCGCCTCCTCTTCCCACGCAACGATGTCGTGCCCCACGGCACGCAAAAGCCCGAACATGGTCTGACTGGGCGCGCGCATACTTTTGGCAAGATACACGCCGTGCGGCACCGAACCCGCGATGTAATGAACGTACGCGCGTGAACCCAAGAGCACGGGGAAGCCGCGCTCGGCTGCCAAACAGGACAGCAAAAGCTTCGCGTCAAACTCGCGGACCTGATTCTCGACTGGAATAATCAGGGTAGAAGATGTTGCTCTCATTCGCTCGGAATTCTATCGACACGATGCGTTGAACATGCTTTCAGCGGCGGCTGGTCTCTGTCGTTTTCGCACGGTCAAGAGCGTCCCACCGTTCAGCAAAAATGTCGAACAGATGTCGATCAGTGGAAATCACTGCTATCTCATGATTCAAGTGCATCGACGACAAGGTCCAGTTGAAGCTGCCAAAGGCCGTCCATTGCGTGGCACCGTCTTCTGCCAACACGAACTTAAGATGCATTGGCACTGCATCGGCGCTGTCGAGGCGCGTGAAGCAAATGCCCGCATCGCACAACCTTTGTTCGGCCGAAGGTGTCACGCGGCGCAAGGTCGGCTCAGTCAGTATTTCCAGACGAACTCCGCGCCTCGCGAGTCGCAGCATCGCTTCGATTGCGCTGTGCGCACTCAGATGCGATGCAGCAATCCGCACGTGTGCCTTGGGAGACAGTGCTTCAAGACACCTCAGTATGGGATGTGTACCCAAGCGCGGCCAAAAAAAAATACTCGCGCCGCTGGCTTGCAGTACGCCTCTCGACTCTGTACCGAAGCGGTAAAAAAGGCCTGGCGTTCGGGCATGCATTCGCCGGGCATGGGCCAGAAGTCCGGCGACCAGCGTGGGCTCGGTGATGCCGATGAGTGCATTCCAACCGCAGTCATGTTCACCGATCTCCCGGACGATATCGGGTCGCGATTCGGGCACATCGCCAGACGGGTTGAAAGAACCGATGAACGCAATCGGGTTTGGATGGGAGAAAAAATAAAGCTTCTCGTGCAGCCGCGACCACAGGCCACGCCCAATCAGCGTCGGCAACCCCGGCAGCGAAATCAGCCGCAGCCCATCGCCGAGACCCCCCTTTCCAGCAAGGATGGCAATGACATCGGCATTGGCCTGCGCGGTGCGCGTGCGCCGAGAGAGCGCGACATTCACGTGCACACCTCGCCGATGCGCACGCAACAGCGCGTGCGCAAGTCGGCGGTCGCGAAAATAGTAGGTTACCCAGTCGATGCTGCCGTTCGCTGGAACGGCATCGATTCGACCCTCCAGCATGTCGCGCAGTATTCCGACAGGTTGATCAGGACCGCCGAAATGTGCCTCGAGTGGGGATGTCAGGAGTTGTGTGCTCATTGCGCAAAAAACGGCGGTACCGGTGAAAACGCCCCGCCGGTTCTGATGGACAGCGTCGGCTTTCTGGTGGGTGACAGGATGCAGATCAAGCGTGTGGTTAATGCACTGATGATGTCACTCACATGAGGTTGACACTGACTCGTCTGTTATGGTCATCAGGCACTATTCATCGCCACCAAGGCTGGAGCCAACATTGATCCCATTGAACCGCCACGGCCCGGGCATTCTGCTGTCCAAGATCAAACGCTGGTTTGAGCCAGACATAGATCCACGCCGCGTCGAAAAAGTCTTTAACGAATTCGACCACATACGCGGCTATGAGGCTTGGCAGCAACATTGCCGCGCGCGTTTTACCCGCCCTCAATCGGCGCGTGTTGATGTGAACGCCTTGACCAACAAGGGCTACGTTCCGTTGGAGGTGATGGCGCCATCGGAGGCTGTGGCCTTGCTTGCCGACGTTGTCTCCAACGAGGAGGTTGGGCGCCTGAAACGTGACTCCACCAAGCTCGTGGGCTACTCACTGACCAATTCCGCCCTCGTCCGCCAACTGTTGGTGGCCGCATTGACTGAGACGGTCGACAGCCAATGCATGGGATTTTTCCAAAGCGAATACCTGATTCACTGGTACACCTTGTCGCGCACCGCTCCCGGCAGGGAGCCCGCCTCCGTCTCGTTCCGCTGGCATTGCGACAAAGGGCCTAGCGCCCACCTGAAACTACTGCTCTACCTGAACGATTACAGCGAACACGGCGGTGGCACGTCATACCTTGATCTCGTCAGTACGGCGGCGGTGGCGCGAACTGGGTATGTCTTCGCGCGCGGGCAGCGCCGCACCGACTCACTGGCGCAGCTGAGCGCGTTGGCTGGCTGCCCTCTCGAAGCCTACAACCATCAGCCGCGCGCCGGCGACGCCGTTCTGTTTCAGCCGTCGCGGGTTCTGCACAGTGGGATCACCCCGCAGTTGGGGCCACGTTACGTGCTGACCTTGTGTCTGCTGCCCAGCCCGGTGCACTGGCGCGAGGCGTTCGAAAAAGGCGCACAGATCGATCTGCGCAATGAACCTTTGTGGCATGCCGATGCAAGCCAGATTGAAAAGCGGTTGGCTGATGCGATGCCCGTCTGACTTGAACCGAAGAATCCCCAACAACTCCGAGGTGGTTCAGGGCAGAATTCTGCAAAGCAAAATAGCGGCGGACCCATGCGCCGAATTGCTGTCCAAGCAAATCATGCTGGCAATTGATTTTCGCAAAAAATTTTTCACAGCTTATATCCAGCTGTAATGATTGCCCGTTCCGAAAGCATCGATCATTGATGAAATATCCCGTTGAACACCCACGAGACTGGGAACGGCTGACCAAACCGACCTTTGCAGAGCATGCTGTTCAGCGGCTGCGAGAACCGGTCTTACGCATGCGTGCAAAGAGGTTACGGGTGGGGGTTGATCTGCATGTTGTCAAGCGTGCGGCGATGCCCCTGGCTCCCGACGAAGTCCTGCTGATATGCGCGTTGCGCAATGCGTCAAAATACCTTCCATCCTTCCTCGCCCACTATCGTTCACTGGGCTTGCGGCGCTTTGCTTTTGTCGACGACCAATCAGAGGACGAAACCCGGTCACTGCTCTCGCAAGAAGACGGCGTCGATATTTTTGAATCCAACGTGCGCTTCGGCGCATCTGCAAGAGGCTTGATCTGGCGTGACATGCTGGTCGATCTGTACGGACGCAACCGCTGGTACGTGTCGGTTGATGTCGACGAATATCTGGTTTTCCCAGGTTCCGAACACAGGCCGCTCAATGCGTTTATTGACGACCTTCGCAGACACAAGCTCAGGCGCTCGATGGCCGTCATGTTGGATATTTATCCGGAAACGACGCTCGGAACGGCTCCGACTCACACCCCGTTGGAGGCTTTCCCCACGGTGGTGTGCCCGTTGTACGACACGTCAAGCTATTCGATGACCAAGCATTACAAGTGCACAACAGTTCGTGGCGGACCTCGCGCTCGTTTGTTCGATTCACACCTGCGCCTAACAAAATTTCCAGTGATTTATATGGATCGTCGATCACTGTTCACCGGAGTCGGAGGACACTCCCCCCTGCCTTTACATCGCAATCATTCGGCCGTTCACGCAATACTGCTGCACTACAAGTTCACTACAGAATCCCTGACTGAATTTCATCGCCTGCTGGCAGATGATCAACACCCTCGACGATCCGAGCACTACCGCAAAATCACCCAGAACGACGGCTTCAACGAAACACTCTCCATGCATTACGCGGGTTCGGCCCGGATCGAAGGATCGCATCAACTGGTCAATTCTGGCTTCATGCAAGCCTTATAAGCATGCTGCGCATGTAGTCAAACTTGCAGCCACATCGCAGAAGCTTTAAGCCTGACTCACAAAGCGTCAATGTGCTTGGTTTCACCGTTCATCAGTCATCAGAAGGTATTTCCAATTGAGTCATCGACCGCACCCCCGTGTCATCGCCGAAATCGGCTGCAATCACAAGGGCGACATGAGCATCGCCCGCGACCTGATCGAGTCGGCGGCACGGTTTGCCAAGGCCGATTTCGTCAAGTTTCAAAAGCGCTGCAACCGTGAGCTGTTGACGCCTGAGGAATACGACGCACCGCACCCCAACCCCGCCCACAGTTACGGCGACACCTACGGCGAGCACCGAGAATTCCTCGAATTCGATATCGAACAGCACCGTCGAATCCAGCGCTGGTGCGAGGAGTTCGGCATCGGATACTCAACCTCGGTGTGGGATGTGACATCGACACAAGAGATGGTGGCCCTGAACCCGCCGATGCTGAAAGTGCCTTCGGCCTGCAACCTGCACTTCGAGATGCTGGAGTTGCTGGCCCATGACTATGACGGCGAGATCCATCTCTCCCTGGGCATGACCACGCCCGACGAGCAAGAAGACATCGTGTCCCTGTTCGAGCGCTTGGGCGTGCAGAACCGCGTGGTGCTTTACGCCTGCACCTCTGGCTACCCGGTGCCGTTCGACCAGGTCTGTCTGCTCGAAGTGGCGCGCTTGCGCGAGCTGTACGCCCACCGCGTGCAGGACATCGGCTTTTCGGGACACCACTTGGGTATCGCGGTCGACGTCGCGGCGGTGACGCTGGGGGCCAATTGGGTGGAGCGGCATTTCACCATCGACCGCACCTGGAAGGGCACCGACCACTCGGCTTCGCTGGAGCCCGATGGCTTGCGCAAACTGGTGCGTGATCTGCGCGCGGTGGCCAGTGCGCTGACTGCCAAGCCGACCGACATTCTCGACATCGAAGCCCCTCAGCGAGCCAAGCTCAAGCGGCTGCCCGGCGTGCATCTGCGCTGATGCGCTGGGTGGCGCTGCTGCCGCTGCGCGGTGGCTCGAAATCGATTCCAGGCAAGAACCTGCGCCCGATGGCAGGGCGTCCGTTGTACGCCTGGAGCCTGGAGGCGGCGCTGGCGTCGGGTTGTTTTGACGCCATTTATGTGGCGTCTGATTCAGCAGCGATCCGCGACGATGCGCGTGCGCGTTTCGGCTCGCGCATCGAAGTCATCGACCGTGCCCCTGAAAACGCCACCGACACCGCCAGCAGCGAGTCGGTGATGAAGGAACTGGCGGCCCACGTTGATTGCGATGTGCTGGCCCTGATCCAAGCCACCTCACCGCTGACGCAGGCCGAAGACTTCCGCGCCGCGCGCGCGCGCTTCGAGAAAGAAAGCCTGGATTCGCTCCTGACAGGCGTGGAGGTGAAGCGCTTTTTCTGGCGTCATGACGGCCAGGCGCTGAACTACGACCCAGCGCAGCGGCCACGCCGCCAAGATTTCGCCGGCACGGTGATGGAGAACGGCGCTTTCTACTACACCCGCCGTGCGCTGTTCGATGCGACTGGCCTGCGCTTGGGCGGTCGCATCGGTGTGCATGTGATGGACGAAGTCTGCGCGGCTGAACTGGATGAGCCCGACGATTGGCAGCGCATCGAGAGCCTGCTGCGAAAGTGCGCGCCGACAGCCCTTAATGACATCCGCCTGCTGATCGTCGACGTCGATGGCACCTTGACCGACGGCGGCATGTACTACGACGGCAACGGCGAGGCGCTGAAGAAGTTCGACACGCGAGACGCCAAGGGCATGCTGATGCTGCGAGATGCAGGTGTGCGGGTGTGTGTGGTGACGGCAGAGGACAGCTCCGTGGTGGCCGCGCGCATGCGCAAGCTCGGCATCACCGATTATTTCCCTGGCGTGAAAGACAAGCTCGCCTGGCTGCACGAGCATGGGACGCGCTGGCAGATCCCGCTCACGCAGACTGCCTACATCGGTGACGACCTGAACGACCTCGAAGGACTGCGCGCCTCGGGACTGTCGTTCTGCCCGGCTGATGCGGTGCCGACGGTGCGCCGCGCGGTGGCGCATATCTGTGCCGCCTCCGGCGGTGCCGGCGCGGTGCGCGAGGTGTGCGACCTGATCCGCGAGCACGTCGCGCCTAGCGCCGGAGCTTGAGCCGAGAAGTGCAATGCAGTGGAATGCGCGATTGATTTACACCCCACAGACGTCTTGCCACTGTGCCAGCAGACGCGTGTCTTGGTCGGCGCGCATGGCCTTGGCCTGCCCACGAGCAGCGTCGGCGATACGGCACGCGGGGTCAGACAAATACCGTCGCAGCCCCGCTTCCATGTCGCCCAGCATGATTACGTCGTCGTGCGCCGCGTAGCTCGGCACCGGGTCTGCTACCACCGCAAGGCCAGCGCGCAACGCGGTGACAACGCGGTTGTCGCTCTTGCAGGCAGTGAACTCGTTGTGCTGAGCTGGAATCAGAACAATGTGCTGTTGACACAGCAGACTGTCGAAGGAGGCAGCGTTCCATTCAATGTATCGACTGGACGAAACCACTGGCGCGACACATTCGCGATACAGCTTGATGTTGTTGCTGATGACCGTCAAATGCAGTGGGTATGACTTCGCTAGATTGGCGACCATGGGCGCGATCCGCGCCAGATCTACCATCCCCGAAAGCTGCCGCCGCCCCCCGGAATGGCAATCCATACGAGCCGGGCCACCCCCGAGGGTGCCATCAAGCTCAAATGAGCGTGCTCGCGGTTCAAACGCCGGAGATTCCAGTAGCGGCGCCATGAATTGGTTTTGACAACAGAAAGGTCATCCGGTACGTCGCCGATTGTCACGATGCGGGCTGCGGCAGGACACTCCCGAGCGACGATCCGAGCAAGCGGCTCTGACGCCGTGACGATGACATCTGCCAACGCCGCCAACGCGAACACGTTCTCGACCCGATGCTGATGTTTAGGTCGTTGTGATGCGGCCAGGAAGTCGTTGCCACACAAATCGAGCACCAGTCGCCCGCCGCTCTGTTTGAAACGGCGCAACTGGCTCACGGTGTCATCGTCGTAGCGTTTGGCACAACCACGCAGCGGTAGTGCGAGACGGCTTTCTCGTTGAACCACTCCGTCGCGATGCTGAGGTCCGTAGATTTGCACCCCCAGGCGAGTCGCAGTTCGTTCGACGCAGCGTCCGCAACGGAGCCCGCAGAACCTCTGTTACTCACCAAGGTCTCCGACATCGTCAACCCCATACTTTCAGCTTGCGCAAACGCCGATACAAACCCGGCGCCGCCAACAGCGGATGCCGTCGCTGCCAGTCGGTGAGTACAAGACGGACACCTGAATGGCGCTCGACTTTCCACCTCACGTAATCCATCGCGCCATCGAAGGTGAATGCAGCCTTCAGCAGCCGCGCGATGTTGAGCGGCTTGCCCAGCCGGCGCCGCACAGCCCATCGACGCGCGGCCGCGGCACGCGCGGAGGCCGACAGACGCGGCGCGAGCTGACCCTGCGCAGTGGACTCGAAGGCGATCCCTGCGGCATGCCAGGCCTCGGGCAACAGGCGCGCGTAACGCTCGGCATCCCGTGCGACCAGGTCATCGCCACGCGCACTTTTTTCGACCCGCAATTCAGCGGCATAGGTATGGGCAAACAAGGCTCGCCAGTACGCCAGTGCGTCACCGTGCGCGGGGCCCAGCTCGGCCGCCCAGCCCGCGGCGGTGACCACCGCCTGTCGCACTGCATCGGTCGCAGCCTCGCGATCGGCGTCACTTCGCGCCCAGACGCAGCAGCAAGGCTGCGAGAAGCGCGCCCACAAGGTGGTGTCGAGCGCCGCGGGTGACACACCGCGGCGAAACTGCGCGACGCTGATCAGCGCGTACTTCGCACGCAGGGGCTGACCATCAATCGTCGTCTCGATGTAGCCGACATTGGGTGGCAACAGCCGATTGGCGAGTGCGGCCAGCCGCGGGCCCGGCCAGGCGCCGACACGATCGAGCAGCACGTAGAAATCAAGCACCCCGTCGAGTCGCGCGTCGCGCAGGTTGGATCCGTAGAACAGCACTGCAGAGGCCGCACCGTGGGCGCGTTCTGCGAGCTGGGCGGCCAGCGTGGTCACTGCCGATGGCAGCTTGCGCTGCAGCTCCTCGGCCAGGATGCTGCGCAGCGACTCTGCGTTCACGCCGCCAGCCACGACCGCAGCGGCCCACGCCGCCGCGCCCACGCTGCCTGCAGAATGCGCAACGCATGAACCACCAGGCACAGCGCTGTCCACCACGCGACGACGACGATGCCAAGGTCAGGGCGACCAACGAACAAAGACGCGCTGAGGATCAGCAGGTTCGGATTGCGCCGCGCGGTGTACAGGCGCAGCCAGCTGTCGAAGCGCTGCCAGACATGCATGTCCATCTTGAAGCAGGCCATGAAGATGCCTTCTTCAACGCGCTGCAGCACGTAGCCGGCGACGATCACCGTCAGCACCAGACTCGCCTGCGGCAGGCTGAAGCCGGCAGCCGGCAGACCGACGATCCAGGCCCACCACCAGAACGGCGGATGGATCAGGTCGATCGAGTGATCGAACACATTGCCCCAGCGGGTCGAGGTCAGCGTGACCCGCGCGAGCTTGCCGTCGACGGTGTCGAGGAAGGTCATGACCCAGGCGGCCAGCATGCCCCAGCCGTAGTGGCCGGTCCAGAAAAGCGCCATCGCAGCAAACACCAGCAACAGGCTGGCCGAGGTGACCTGGTTCGGCGAGATGCCGTTATTGGCACACCAACGCGTCACCGCGCGCGCGGGGGCTGGCCAGACGCGCAGCGTGACGACATCGGTGACGCCTTTGTACGAGCCCGCGAAGATGCGCTTTTCGATCGCCGGAAGTTCGGCTGCTGTCAGCGGCATCAGGTACGGCGGCTCGCGCTTGCGCAGCACATCGTTGTAGCCATCGGCCAGCTGCTCCGGGGTGATGAGGCGGACGTCGGGTGGCGCTTGCCTGTCGGCGAGCAATGCCGACGCGTTGGTCGCAGACGCTGATGTGGCAGACAGGCCCAGCGCAATCACACCACCATCCGGCGCTGTCAGCGCCAGATCCTCATCGGCCGCAGCGAGGCTGCGCACGAAGGCATCGTCGTAGACCCAATCGGCACGCAACAGCACCAGCCGCTGCGCGTCAGAGCTGTCCGCTGTTGCGTTCGCGCGTGCCAGTTGACGCTGCAGCCGCTGTGGCGACGTGAGGCCCCACAAGCGCAATGGCGAATCACCGACAACGATGCCGGCGGTGCGGCGAGGAGGCGTGATCGCGGCGCTCAAGAGCCGAGCCCGTTGCCCGGTGGCGAAAATTCTTTTGGCATCATCGGAGGGTGAATTACCAAGGCGTGGTCATCGACCCAGCGGGACAACGATTCAACTCAGCAGCCGCGCATTATCGATGAGCGACTTGACGTTCGCCCACATCTCCGACCTGCACCTGCCCTTCGAGCCGCGCCTGTCCATCGGCCAGCGGCTGTCGAAACGGCAACTCAGTGTCTGGTCTTGGCAAAAGCGCCATGCGGTGCAAAGCGGTGAGATCCTCGCTGCGCTGGCGCAAGACCTGCGTGCCCACGGGGTGGGTCACATGCTGATCACCGGCGACATCACCAACTTCTCGTTGCTCGGGGAATTCAAGCAGGCGGCCGATTGGCTGGCGACTCTCGCGCCCGCCGAGCGCATCAGCCTGGTGCCCGGCAACCACGACGCGCTGGTGCCGGTGCCCGCTGCCGAAGGCCTCGGTCTGTGGGACGCC
>JAKFUQ010000161.1:0-5489 GCA_021732645.1 Rhizobacter sp.
GTATCAGCCGGCTTCTACACCGCGATGATGGGCTTCTGGGTGCAGTTGAAAGGTGACCCGCACGCGCTATCGAGCCGCTCGGTGGCCCACCAGCCGATTGCAGCCGAAGCGCGCACGGCGCTGATCGAGCCGATCTGCAACGAGCAGGTGTCCAGCGTGTTCGCCGGCCTGCGCGCCACGGTGGAGTCACTCATGGCGGCGGGCGGCGCTCGGCTGTTCGATGTGTACCTGTTGTCCGACACCAGCGACCCCGCCATCCGCACTGCCGAACTGGCTGCCTGGGCCGAATTGCGTGACACGCTGGGGACCGACAACGAAGCGGGCCCCCGCATCCACTACCGCTGGCGCCAGCGCCGCACGCAGCGCAAATCGGGCAACGTGGCCGACTTCTGCCGCCGCTGGGGCAAGAACTACCGCTACATGGTGGTGCTGGACGCCGACAGCGTGATGACCGGCGACTGCCTGTTGAGCCTGGTGCGCCTGATGGAAGCCCACCCCGACGCGGGCATCATCCAGACCGCGCCGCAGGCGAGCGGCCTGTCGACGCTGCACGCGCGCGCCCAGCAGTTTGCCGGCCGCGTGACCGGTCGGCTGTTCAGCAGCGGCATGCAGTACTGGCAACTCGGCGAGTCGCATTACTGGGGCCACAACGCCATCCTGCGCGTGGCACCGTTCATGAAGCATTGCGCCCTGGCGGCGCTGCCGGGTCGCGGTGGCTTGAGCGGCCACATCCTGTCGCACGACTTTGTGGAAGCGGCGCTGATGCGCCGGGCGGGCTACCACGTGTGGCTGGTCAGCGACCTGGAAGGCAGCTACGAGCAGCAGCCGCCGAACCTGTTGGAAGAGCTGCAACGCGATCGCCGCTGGTGCCAGGGCAATCTGCAGAACGCCCGACTGCTGGCCGAACCCGGCCTGCACGGCGTGCACCGCGCCATGCTGATCACCGGTGCGCTGGCCTACCTGTCAGCACCGCTGTGGCTGGCCTATGTGCTGCTGGGCGTGGCGCTGTGGCTGTTCGGCGGGCACGCCGTCGAGAGCGTCGGCGCCGCCATGCCGGTCGAAACCATCGCCCTCTGGTTCGGCACACTGGCGATGCTGGTGATGCCGCGTGCGTTGGGTGTCGTCACCATCGTGTTGCGCCGGGAGCAGGCGCTGTACGGGGGCACCACCGCGCTGCTTCGCGGGGCGCTGCTGGAAGGCTTGCTGTCGGTGTTGCAAGCACCGCTGCGGATGGTGGCGCACACGCTGTTCGTCGTGGTGGCACTGACCGGTCTGAAGCTGGACTGGAAGTCGCCTCCGCGCGTGGCCAACGACATCGGCTGGGCCCATGCCTGCAACCGCTTCGCGTTGCTGGCCATGGTGATCGTGGCGCTGGGCGCTGCGGCGATGGCGATGGCACCTGCCATGCTGTTGTGGCTGGCACCGGTGTGTGTGCCGCTGTTGCTGGCGATGCCACTGACGGTGCTGACCAGCCGCGCCGGGTTGGGTGAGCGGGTGCGCCAGTTCGGCCTGCTGGTGACGCCCGAAGAAACGCGCACACCCCCCGTGTTGCGTGCGGCCGCGCGGTATGCCGCGCTGCATGCCACCGGGTCTGGCAGCGAGAACACTCGCCAACCAGGCGGCTTGACGAGCTGGCGCGACGCCATCGACGACCCCTGGCTGTTCGAGGTGGTGCAAAAGGCGATGGGCCCGCGCCACACGATGTGGGGCCAGCGCGGCCGCACTCGCCGCCAGTGGGTGGGCCGCCTGCGTGCCGCTCACGACATCGACAGCCTCTGCGCCAGCGACCAGATGCGCCTGCTCAGCGAGCCCGAGCACCTGGTGCAGCTGCGCGATCAGTGGATGGCACAGGCCGAGCCGGCTCATGCGACCTGGGGCGCTGCCGTCGCAAGGCCGATGCCCGCGCCAGCGCGTCCACTGCGGCAGGCCTGGCTCACCACCACGACCGCCGCCTGAGGAGCAACAGCTTATGTGGACGGCGGCGCAGTTCGTGCGTCGTCATCCAACTGCCGCAGGCGCGCCATCTTTTCGGCGATCTTGGCCTCCAACCCTCGGGGCACCGGCTGGTACCACGCGGGGGCTGGCATGTCATCGGGCAAGTAGGTTTCGCCCGCGGCATAGGCTTGCGGCTCATCGTGGGCGTAGCGGTAGGCGTGACCATAGCCCAGCTCCTTCATGAGCTGGGTCGGCGCGTTGCGCAGGTGCACCGGCACCTCGCGTGACTTGTCCTGCTTCACGAACGCTTTCGCCAGTTTGTAGGCCTTGTAGCCCGCGTTGCTTTTCGCCGCCACTGCCAGATAAATCACCGCTTGCGCCAGGGCCAGTTCGCCCTCCGGCGACCCCAGGCGTTCATACGTGGTGGCCGCATCGTTGGCGATCTGCATCGCCCGCGGGTCGGCCAGTGCGATGTCTTCCCACGCCATGCGCACGATGCGCCGCGACAGGTACCTGGGGTCAGCCCCGCCATCGAGCATGCGGCACAGCCAGTACAGCGCAGCATCGGGGTTGGAGCCGCGCACCGACTTGTGCAGCGCCGAGATCTGGTCGTAGAAATTCTCGCCGCCCTTGTCGAAGCGTCGGCCAGGGGCCACCAACGCGTTCTTGACGAAGGGTGCATCCACCGTTTGCAACGCCCGGGCGCGCGCTGCCGTGTCGGTTTGCTCCAGCAGGTTCAGCAGCCGCCGGGCATCGCCATCGGCGTAGCCGACCAGCACCTCCACGGCCGCATCGTCGAACTGCAGGTGCGGCAGCAAGGATGCATGCGCTCGCTTGAACAGTTGTCGAAGTTCATCATCGCTCAAGGCTTGCAGAACGTACACCTGCGCTCGCGACAGCAGCGCCGAGTTCAGCTCGAACGACGGGTTCTCCGTGGTCGCGCCGATGAACACGACCAGCCCCGACTCCACGAAGGGCAGCAGCCCGTCTTGCTGGCCCTTGTTGAAGCGGTGGATCTCGTCGACGAACAGGATGGTTTTCTTGCCCTGCGAGAGGTTCTGCTCGGCCTGCGCCATGGCGTCGCGTATGTCCTTGACGCCGGAGAACACGGCCGACAGCGCGATGAACTCATACTTGAAAGCCGACGCCGTCAGTCGGGCCAGCGTGGTCTTGCCCACGCCGGGCGGCCCCCACAGGATCATCGAGTGCGGCCTGCCAGATTCGAACGCCAGCCGCAACGGCTTGCCCGAGCCCAACAGGTGCGACTGACCCATGACGGCATCCAGGGTCTTGGGCCGCAGGGCCTCGGCCCATGGCGCAGTCGGCGCCGCCGCGTCACTGTTCGAGAACATCGACGCCCGGCGGAATGACGAACTGGAAACGCTGGGGCGGCAGCTCGACGTTGGCATCGAACTGCGCGAAGGTCAGCCGGGAGCGTTGCGCAAAGTTGTCGGTGATCTCGACCGCGGCGAGTTGCTTGCCGCGAAAGCCGATGCGCATCGATTCGAACGCGCCGTCCTTGGCTTTGGGCGTGGCCTTCGCCCAATCGAGCCCGTCTTTCGAGGGCTCGGCGATCACGTCGAAATCGCGGTTCAGATCGCCACCGGCCAGCAAGGCTGCCGGCGTGGCCCCCAGCGCCTGCGAGAACTTGCGGCTGCTGACCTGGTTCAAGTCGCTGTCGTAGATCCACACCGTCTGTCCGTCGGCAACGATCAATTGCTCGAACGGCTTGGTGTAGGCAAAGCGGAAGCGATCGGGGCGGGCAAATTCGAAGCTGCCGCTCGATGTCTTGGTCTTGGCACCGTCGGGCGAGGTGACGGTCTGGGTGAAGGTGGTGCGACCGGTCTTCGCCTGCTGCACGAAAGCCTTCAGCGCATCGACGGCATCGGCCTGCGCCGTCATGGGCACGAGTGCCAGCGCGCCCCACGAGACCAGCCACCCGAAGGCGCGCTTCATTCGCTGCGCGCCGGCACGATGATGTCGCGGTTGCCGTTGCTGCCCATGCTGGATACGAGCCCGGATTTCTCCATTTGTTCCAGCAGCCGCGCCGCGCGGTTGTAACCAATGCGCAGGTGGCGCTGCACCAGCGAGATTGAGGCCCGCTTGTGCTGCAACACGACGGACACCGCGGAGTCGTACAGCGCATCGCTTTCATTGCCCGGGCCGCCGCCATCGTTGACCGCCATCTCGCCCGAGTCGTCGTCGAGCGTGCCGCCTTCGAGGATGCCATCGATGTAGTTGGGCTCGCCCTGGCTCTTCAGGTAGGCCACGACGCGGTGCACCTCGTCGTCGCTGACGAAAGCACCATGCACGCGTACCGGCAAGCCGGTGCCAGATGGCATGTAGAGCATGTCGCCCATGCCCAGCAGCGCTTCGGCGCCCATCTGGTCGAGGATGGTGCGGCTGTCGATCTTGCTGCTGACCTGGAAACTCAACCGCGTCGGGATGTTGGCCTTGATCAGGCCGGTGATCACATCGACGCTGGGCCGCTGCGTGGCCAGGATCAAATGGATGCCGGCGGCGCGGGCCTTTTGCGCCAGGCGCGCGATCAGCTCTTCGATCTTCTTGCCGATCACCATCATCAGGTCGGCCAGCTCATCGATGACGATCACCACATGCGGCAGGCGCTGCAGCGGCTCGGGCGTGCCACCCAAATGCGCAGGCGTCAGACTGAACGGGTTGTCGATGAACTCACCGCGTTCGATGGCCTCGTCGATCTTCTTGTTGTAGCCGGCCAGGTTGCGCACGCCCAGCTTGCTCATCAGCTTGTAGCGGCGCTCCATCTCGCCCACCGCCCAGTTCAGCGCGTTGGCGGCCTGCTTCATGTCGATGACCACCGGGCACAGCAGGTGCGGGATGCCTTCGTAGACACTCATCTCGAGCATCTTCGGGTCGATCAGGATCAGCCGCACATCGCGCGCCTCGGCCTTGTAGAGCAGGCTCAGGATCATCGCGTTGATGCCCACCGACTTGCCGGCGCCGGTGGTGCCGGCCACCAGGCAGTGCGGCATCTTGGCCAGATCGGCCACCACCGGCGCGCCGACGATGTCCTTGCCGAGGCCCATCGTCAACATCGACGAGGCATTGTTGTAAGCCTGCGAGCCGAGGATCTCCGACAGGTAGATGGTTTGCCTGCGGGCGTTCGGCAACTCCAGCGCCATCGTCGTCTTGCCCGGGATGGTTTCCACCACGCGGATGCTGACCAGGCTCAGGCTGCGCGCCAGGTCTTTCGCCAACCCCAGCACCTGCGCGCCCTTCACGCCCGTGGCCGGCTCGATCTCGTAGCGGGTGATCACCGGGCCGGGCGATGCGGCCACGACCCGCACTTCGACGCCGAAATCCTTCAGCTTCTTCTCGATCAGCCGCGAGGTCATCTCCAGCGTTTCGAGCGACACGGTCTCGGTGCGGCCGGGCGCGGCATCGAGCAAATCGACCTGCGGCAGCTTGGTGTCGGCCAGTTCGACGAACAGCGGCTTCTGGCGCTCCTTCACCACCCGGTCGCTCTTCGGCACCTCGATCACCGGTGCGGCGATGACGATGGGGGTGTGATCCTC
>JAKFUQ010000161.1:5499-12705 GCA_021732645.1 Rhizobacter sp.
TGTTCGACATCGGCGATGTCTTCACGCTCGCGCAGCGCCTGTTCGCCCAGACGCATGTCTTCGGCACGTTCGATGCGTTCCACGCGGCGCTCGCGCCAAGTGTCGAGTCGTTCACCGATCGCATCGGCCAGTTGCAGCCAGGAAAAGCGAAACGCCAGCGACACGCCCGCCACCAGCGCCGCGATCCACAGGACACCGGAGCCCGCAAAGCCCAGGCCTTCCATGCTGAGCGGCCCGAGCAGATAGCCCAGCACGCCACCGGCGTGACCGCCGGGAAGCTGCAATTCGGCGCCGTACATCCGCGTCCATTCCAGCGCGGTGCTGGCCGACAGCAGCAGCGCCAGACCCAGCCAGGACACCCACGCCGGCCAGCCGGGCGGCGTGGGCACAGCGTGTGCTGCATCAGCGCCACCGCGGCGCAGCAAATCGGCGAGCGCCGCCAGCCAGCGGTGCAGCCCCAGCGCCATCAGCCACCAGGCGGAGTAGCCGAAAAGGACCAGCAAGGCATCGGACGCCCAGGAACCCAGCGCACCGACGCTGTTGCGCACCGCATCGCCCGAGCCCGAGGTCGAGAATGCTGCATCGAGGGGGTGATGGGTGAGCAGCGCGATCAGCAGCAACAGCCACAGCACGCCGCCGATCAGCACGCGGGCCTGCCGTTGCCAGTCGGCACTGTGGGCGAAGGATCTCGCTGCGCCACTGCCCGGGTCGCCCACGCGGGAATCGCCACCCGCAGCACCGGCTGCCGGCGTGGTATTTGCCGCAGAAGTGCGCAATGAGCCGAGCGGAAATGTCATCCGCTCATTGTGGCCGAAGCGACGGCGACTGCCGCAGCGGCCGGGCTCAGGTCAGGCGTTCTTTCAGGATCACCGATCCGTTTTCCTGCGTCTCGATCATGCCGCGCTCTTCGAGGTCTTTCATGACCCGGCTGACCATCTCGCGCGAGGCGCCGACGACCTTGGCCAGATCCTGGCGCGACACCTTGTTGCGGATGATCTTGACCTCGCCGATGGTGTCGGCCATGTCGAGCAGCGAGCGTGCGACACGGCCATACACGTCGAGCAGCGCCAGCGATTCGATCTGCCGGTCGGCGCTGCGCAAGCGTGCCACGAGGCCACGCATGATCGCGTAGGACAGGCTGGAGTTTTCGGGCAGGCAGCGGGCGAACTCGGGGCGACCGAGGATCAACATGTCGGTCTGCACCTCGGCGCGCACCGTGGCTGAATGCGGCTCGTTGTCGATCAGGCTCATCTCGCCCACATAGTCGCCGGACTCCAACACGGCGAGGATCACCTCGCGACCGCGTGAGTCGGCGGTGAGCACCCGCGCCCGGCCGGTCAGCAAGATGAAAAGCGCGTTCGACTTCTTGCCGTGTTCGACCACCAATTCGCCACGCCGATAGCGGCGCTTGACCACCGCATCGGCGATGCCTTGCGCCTGGTCGTTGGTCAGCAGCGAGAAAATCGGCACGCGCCGGATCAGGTCGAGATTGGAAAGCATGGCCATCGTGGGGCTCCTTTGCTGCCGTTATCGGCAAGGCTTGTGAGAAATTCACCGAACCAACGAGATTTCTCTATTGTCGCCATTGGATCGCCCATGAACAGGCCTGCGCGGTGGCATGTCAAACTGATGCGATCCAACCTCGCATTTGCCTTTCGTCATGAGCCTCCCCACCCTGCATGCACGCGTCCTGATTCTCGGCTCGGGCCCGGCCGGCTACTCGGCGGCCATTTATGCCGCTCGCGCCAACCTGAGCCCGATGTTGATCACCGGCATCGCCCAGGGCGGACAGCTCATGACCACCACCGATGTCGACAACTGGCCCGCCGACGTCGACGGCGTGATGGGCCCGGACTTGATGCAACGCTTCCAGAAGCACGCCGAGCGCTTCAACACGAACATCGTGTTCGATCACATCAACGAGGTCGATTTTTCGCAGCGCCCGCTCAAGCTCAAAGGCGATTCAGGCAGCTACAGCTGCGACGCGCTGATCATCGCCACCGGCGCGTCGGCGAAGTACCTCGGCTTGGCCAGCGAGCAGGCCTTCATGGGCCGCGGTGTCAGCGGCTGCGCCACCTGCGACGGCTTTTTCTACCGCGGACAGGAGGTGTGTGTGGTCGGCGGCGGCAACACCGCTGTGGAGGAAGCGCTGTACCTGTCGAACATCGCGAGCAAGGTCCACCTGATCCACCGGCGCGACAAGTTCAAGGCCGAAGCCATCCTGGTCGACAAGTTGATGGAGAAGGTTGCCGCAGGCAAGATCAACCTGCACCTGTGGCACACCCTCGACGAGGTGCTGGGCAACGACGCCGGTGTCAACGGCGTGCGCATCCGCAGCACCCAAGACGCCTCGACCACCGAACTGGCACTGCAAGGCTGCTTCATCGCGATCGGCCACCAGCCCAACACCGACATCTTCAAAGGCCATCTGGAGATGAAGGACGGCTACATCATCACCCAGAGCGGGCTGGGCGGCATGGCAACCATGACCAGCGTGCCTGGGGTGTTCGCAGCAGGTGATGTGCAGGACCATGTGTATCGGCAGGCGATCACCAGCGCTGGCACCGGCTGCATGGCGGCGCTGGACTCGCAGCGCTTTCTGGAGCAGTGAGGCGCCCGGTTTTCATGCCAGGCAGGCATGAAGACGGTTATACTCGCGGGCTTCGCTGTCATCAGCGCTCGATTCGTCGAGTGGTTGGTTGCAGCGGCCACGCAGGCGCAAGCCGAGGGTGCAGGGCACGCGCCGTGCATCAGCGACATCTGAAACACGAACTTATTGGAGCAGCGTCATGGCACGCGTCTGTCAAGTCACGGGCAAGCGCCCGATGTCGGGAAACAATGTTTCCCATGCGAACAACAAGACCAAGCGCCGCTTCCTGCCGAACCTGCAGTACCGCCGGTTCTGGCTGGAAACCGAAAACCGCTGGGTGCGCCTGCGCATCTCGAATGCGGCACTGCGCTTGATCGACAAGGTGGGCGTCGAACAGGTCGTGGCCGATCTGCGCGCCCGCGGCGAAATCTGAGCTAGGAGCGGATCATGGCAAAAGGTGGACGCGAAAAAATCAAGCTGGAATCGTCAGCCGGCACCGGTCATTTCTACACGACCGACAAGAACAAGAAGACCAAGCCCGAAAAGATCGAAATCATGAAGTTCGATCCGAAGGTTCGCAAGCATGTGATGTACAAGGAAACGAAGCTGCGGTAACGGCTGCGTCCAGACGCAAAAACGCCCCGCACTGCGGGGCGTTTTGTTTTGTGGGGCCGTTGCTTGTTCGTTGCTTGTCAGGCGTGTACTGCGCGCAGCTTCAGCGCAAAGTCCTGCAGCGCCGCAATGCCACTGTCCTCGGCCTTCTTGCACCAGGCCTGCAAATCGATCACCAGCTGATCCGCGGACACATTGGTGCGCGTCCAGAGGCCACGCAGCTCTTCACGCATCGTCACCAGTTTCGACAGCACCGCGTTCTGGGCGCACACCGAGGCCACCCGCTCCTGCACGCCATGTGGGATCTTGTCGTGGTCACGGTGCAGCCAGCGCTGGGCCAAGTGCATGTCTTTCCAGCGTGCGGTGTTCTGCGCGCCCTCGGACTTCAAGCGCGCCAGTTCGCTGCGGCATTCGTCGCGCAGGTGACCGGCGAACTTCGCCATCACTTCATAGCGGTTGGCGATGATCGCCTCCAGCGTTTTGGAGTCGGCCACCGGCTTGATGGCACCGAGCTTGAGCTGCGGCGCGGTCTTGCGCACCGTGGCCCAACCGATGACCTCCATCGCGCGGATGTACATCCAGCCGATGTCGAACTCATAGGGCTTGACCGACAACTTGGCCGAGGTCGGGTAGGTGTGGTGGTTGTTGTGCAGTTCCTCTCCACCAATGACGATGCCCCAGGGCGAGATGTTGGTCGATGCGTCGGGTGCTTCGAAATTGCGATAGCCCCACCAGTGACCCAGGCCATTGATGATGCCGGCTGCGGTGATCGGGATCCAGGCCATCTGGAGAGCCCAGACCGCCAACCCCGCCGCGCCAAACAGCCCCAGGTTGACCAGCATCATCACGCCGACACCCTGCCAGCTGTAGCGCGTGTACAAGTTGCGCTCCAACCAGTCGTCCGGCGTACCGAGGCCGAACTTGTCCAGTGTTTCAAGGTTCTTCGTCTCGACCCGGTACAACTCGGCGCCGGTCAGCAGCACCGTCTTGATGCCGCGGGTCTGCGGGCTGTGCGGATCGTCAGCGGTTTCGCACTTCGCATGGTGCTTGCGGTGGACCGACACCCATTCCTTGGTGACTTGCCCGGTCGTCAACCACAGCCACAAGCGGAAGAAGTGCGCCGGGATCGCATGCAGATCGAGCGAGCGGTGCGCCTGCGACCGGTGCAAGAAGATCGTGACTGCCGCGATGGTGATGTGCGTCGTGAGCAACGCATACAGAACCACCTGCCACCAGGTCGTTTCAATCAAGCCGTGGGCCAACCAGTTCAAAAGGCTGTCCGACACCGTCGTCAATACATTCATGAAATCGAGTCCGCCAAGCAATAAATCAAACTAGCAGATTGTAGGCACCGCGCCAGACCCGGGATGACCCGAACAAGGACGGCATGACGACTCAGTGGGGATCTGCGGCCCATCCCGCCCAAATCAAGCGCGCTGCCAGACCGCTGCGAAGAAGCCATCGGTGCCGTGTTGATGCGGCCACAGACGCAGGTATGGGCCCTGAACCAAGGTGGCGACCTGCGCCACATGCGCGTCCTCCAGCAACGATTCAACCGCCACCGGCTTGAAATCGCGCAAGCGCTCGGCGGAAAACGCGTCGGCGATAGCCTCGTTCTCGGCTTGCAGCAAGCTGCAGGTTGCATAGACCAGCCGGCCGCCGGGTTTGACCAGCCGCGACGCACTGGCCAGGATCGCCGCCTGCTTGACGCGCAACTCATCGACCGAGGTCGGCGACTGCCGCCATTTCAGGTCGGGGTTGCGCCGCAGCGTGCCCAGGCCCGAGCACGGCGAGTCGACCAGCACCCGATCGATCTTGCCGGCGAGGCGCTTGATGCGGTCGTCGCGCTCGTGCGCGATCTGCACCGGGTGCACGTTGGACAGCCCGCTGCGCGCGAGCCGTGGCTTCAGCGACGCGAGCCGGTGGCCGGAGGTGTCGAACGCATACAGGCGCCCGGTGTTGCGCATTGAGGCGCCGAGCGCCAGCGTCTTGCCGCCGGCACCGGCGCAGAAGTCGACAACCATCTCGCCGCGCTTCGCGTCGGTCAGCAGCGCCAGCAGCTGGCTGCCTTCGTCCTGCACCTCGACGTCGCCGCGCAGGAACACCTCGAGCTTGTGCAGCGCCGGCTTGCCTTCGATGCGCAGGCCCCAGGGCGAATGCGGCGTCGGCAGCGCATCGATGTTCGCCGCCTTGAATTCGGCCTGCACCGCGTCGCGCTTGGCCTTGAAGGTGTTGACCCGCAGGTCCAGCGGCGCGCTGCCATTCAGCGCCTCGACCAGCGGCCAGAACTCGTCGCCCACTTCAGCGTGCAGCCGATCGGCCAGCCATTCGGGCAGGTTGTGGCGCAGCTTCTCGGGCAGTGCCGTGCGATCGACGGTGCCGACCTTTTCCAGCCACTGCACCTCGTGGTCCTGCAGGGCAGCGCGCAGGAAGGCCGCATTGCCCTGCCAGCCCAGCAGTGCCAGGCGACGCTCGATCTCGCCCTTGCCCGACTGCGCCAGGTGCTGGAACAGCGGGCGCTGGCGCAGCACGGTGTAGGTGGTCTCGGCCAGCGTGTGGCGCTCGCGCATGCCGAGGCCGCGGTTCTGGCGGAAGAAGTCGGAGACGACGTTGTCGGCAGGGGAGGTGAACTGCATCACCCGGTGCAGCAGTTCAGTGGAGAGTTCGAGCAGGGCGTTGGGGTGCATCACCTGGATTATCCGGGGCGCCCTCGCCCCTCCCAGTTCAACTGCCTTCGAACAGCGACTGCGGCTCGCCGCCGCGGTGCACGATGCGCCCGTCGTCGGTGTGGGCTAGCGAGCCCTCGACCCACCAGCGCACTGCGCGCGGGTACAGCCAGTGCTCCATCACCAGCACGCGTGCGGCCAGCGTGTCTTCTGTGTCGTCGGGCCGCACCGGCACCACCGCCTGCGCGACGATCGGGCCATGGTCGAGTTCAGGCGTCACCACATGCACCGTGGTGCCCGCGACCTTGCAGCCAGCCTCGATCGCGCGGCGGTGGGTGTGCAGGCCGGGAAAGGCAGGCAGCAGCGACGGGTGGATGTTCAGCATGTGACCGGCATAGCGCTGCACGAAGCCCGGCGTCAGGATGCGCATGAAGCCAGCCAGCACGATCATGTCGGGGGCGAACCCATCGATCACCTGCGCCAGCGCCGCATCGAAGGCCTCGCGACCATCGAAATTCCGGTGGTCGACGACCGCCGTTGCGATGCCGTGATCCCGCGCATAGGCCAGCCCGCCCGCATCGTCGCGGTTGCTGATGACCGCCGCGATGCGCGCATCCCAGCCCTCGGCGGCGCAGGCCTCGGCGATCGCCATCATGTTCGAGCCGCGACCGGAGATGAGGATGACCAGATTCTTCATGACGCAGAGTGTGTTGCAAGCGGTTCAACGGCCGGCCGCAGTGTATCGGCCCGCCACGGTGCCGAAACCTACAATCGCCAGCCTCACCACCGAGCAGTCCCATGAAACAGAGAGTCCTCTCCGGCATGCGCCCCACCGGTGCCCTGCACCTCGGCCACTACCACGGCGCACTGAAGAACTGGGTGCGGTTGCAAGCCGACTTCGACTGCTTCTATTTCGTCGCCGACTGGCATGCGCTGACCACGCACTACGAAGACCGCGAGATCATCGAGAAGAACGTCTACGACATGGTGATCGACTGGATCGCCGCCGGGCTGGACCCTGAGCAGTGCACGATCTTCATCCAGAGCCGCCTGCCCGAGCACGCCGAGCTGTTCACGCTGCTGGCGATGGGCACGCCGCTGGCGTGGCTGGAACGCATGCCCACCTACAAGGACCAGTTGGAAAAGCTGAAGGACCGCGACCTCGCGACCTACGGCTTCCTCGGCTACCCGCTGTTGCAGGCGGCCGACATCCTGATCTACAAGGCCGCGTTCGTGCCGGTGGGTGAAGACCAGGCGCCGCACGTCGAGATCACTCGCGAGGTGGCCCGCCGCTTCAACCACTTGTACGGCCGCGAAGCGAATGCCGAAGCGCTGGCG
>JAKFUQ010000038.1 GCA_021732645.1 Rhizobacter sp.
TGAAGGTGTCACTCTTGGCCTTCACGCTGCGCTTGGCGAGCGTCATCGCCTCGGCGGCGGCAGTGGCTTCATCGAGCATCGATGCGTTCGAAACGCCCAAGCCGGTCAGGTCGCAGACCATGGTCTGGAAGTTCAGCAGCGCTTCGAGCCGCCCCTGCGAGATCTCGGCCTGGTAAGGCGTGTAGGCGGTGTACCAGGCGGGGTTCTCGAGGATGTTGCGCCCGATGACGCCCGGCGTGTGCGTGCCGTGGTAACCCTGGCCGATGCAGCTCTTCAGCACTTGGTTCTTCGAGGCGATGGTGCGCAGCTCGGCCAGCGCCTGGGCCTCGCCGATCGGCTTCGGCAGCACCATCTTCTGTGTGCGCGCGATCGAGCGCGGCACGATGGCCTCGATCAGCGCGCGGCGGGTGAACGGCGCCTCAGGCGCGATCACCGACAGCATGTGCTGCTCGTCCGCAGCGGTGATGCCGATGTGGCGCGCGATGAATTCGCTCGGGTTCTCGAGTTCAACCAGTGACTGTTGAACTTGGGCGGGTAGGGTGGACATCAACATGGTGTGCAACCTTTGCAACGATCAGGCGGTCTTCAGCAGCGCGTCGTAGGCGCTGGCGTCCATCAGGCTGGCCAGCTCCGAGGCATCGGACAGCTTGACCTTGAAGAACCAGCCGGCCGACAGCGGCTCGCTGTTGGCGAGCGCCGGGTCGGCGCGCAGCGTCTCGTTGACCCCGACGACTTCGCCGCTGACGGGCATGTACAAGTCCGCTGCCGCCTTCACCGATTCGACGACGCCTGCCACGTCGCCTTTGGCGTAGCTCGTACCGACTTCTGGCAACTCGACGAACACCACGTCACCGAGGGCATCTTGCGCGTGCACGGTGATGCCGACGATCGCGGCGGCAGGCTCGGAGGCATCGATCCATTCGTGGTCGGCGGTGTAGAGGATGGTCATAGTGGGCTCCTGGTGTCGAAGATGTGTGGGAAGGAACGGGATTCAGCAGAATCAACGGGTGGGCGTGCGCACGTAACGGTGCGGCACGAAGGGCAGGGCGGTCACGCGCATAGTCAGCCGCTTGCCGCGCACTTCGGCGTAGACCGCGTGATCCAGCGCGGTGTGGGCGGTCGGCAGGTAGGCGATGGCGATCGGCCGGTTGGCGGTCGGCGCCAGCGTGCCGCTGGTGACGCTGCCGAGCGTCATGCCCTCGGCATCGACGATCGTGGTGCCCGGCCGCACCGGCGCGCGGTCGAGACCCACGAGGCCGACACGGCGACGCGACGGGCCTGCCGCGATCTGTGCGTCGATGACGGCCGAGCCCGGGTAGCCGCCAGCACGCGCACCACCGGCGCGGCGCACCTTCTGGATCGCCCACAGCAGCCCAGCTTCAACCGGCGTGGTCTGCGCATCGATGTCGTTGCCGTGCAGGCACAGGCCGGCTTCCAGCCGCAGCGTGTCGCGCGCGCCAAGGCCAGCCGGGCGCACCTCGGGCTGGGCCAGCAGCGCGCGGGCCAAAGCTTCAGCCTGGTCGGCTGGCACCGAGATCTCGAAGCCATCCTCGCCGGTGTAGCCGGAGCGGGTGGCGAAGCAGGGCGCGCCGTTCAGCGTGACGGCGGCGCCGGTCATGAAGCTCATGGCCGCGACGGCCGGATTCAGCCGCGCCAGCGCCGTCACGGCCTGCGGGCCCTGCAAGGCCAGCAGTGCGAGGTCGGGTCGTGGCTGCACGCTGCAGCGTTGCCCGATGCGCGATTGCAGCAGGGCGGTGTCGGCAGCCTTGTTGGCGGCGTTGACGATCAGCAGCCACTCTGTTTGCTCACCCAGGCCGCTGCGCGTGAGCATCAGGTCGTCGAGGATGCCGCCGTGCTCGTTGGTCAGGAAACCGTAGCGCTGCTGGCCATCGGCCATGCCGATCACATCGATCGGCAGCAGCGTTTCGAGCGCGGCGGCGGTGTCGTCGCCGGTGAGTCTCAACTGGCCCATGTGCGACACGTCGAACAGCGCGGCCGAGGCGCGGCAGTGCAGGTGCTCGGCCATGAGGCCGGCCGGGTACTGCACCGGCATGCTGTAACCGGCGAACGGCACCATGCGCGCACCCAGTTCGAGGTGCAGCGCGTGCAGCGGCGTGGTCAGCAGTTCGGATTCAGACGACGGCGCGGACATCAGCGTTCCCAGGGGGCAATGGATCGATCGGCCCTGCATCGGTGAAATGCATGGCCGGCGTTGCCCTCCCTGTCCGCTTTACCTGAGAGATTGACGCTCGCCGTGGCTCGGCCGAACGCTTGCCCCTTCGGTGGACCCACTCGGGGTGGGCCTCTCTTCAGCGAGGAACGCCGCCCTTCCGGTCGGCGTGTTGCCAGTCCTTTTGCCTGAGCGTTGGGGCGACCTTTTTCAAGGTCACGGTGCGCCTTCGGCGGCCCGACGGCGGTGGGCCATCGAACACTCTCCTAGCAAATCGAAAGTTTAGCAGCGGGCGCTTCGCCTCCCGCTGCGCGTCCCTACATCCCGGCGTAATTCGGTCCGCCGCCGCCTTCGGGCGTGACCCAGACGATGTTCTGCGTCGGGTCCTTGATGTCGCAGGTCTTGCAGTGCACGCAGTTCTGCGCGTTGATCTGCAGGCGGTCGCTGTTGTCTGGATTTTTCACGTACTCGTACACCGCCGCCGGGCAATAGCGGCTCTCCGGCCCGGCGTAGGTGGCGAGGTTGATGCGCACTGGCACACCGCTGTCTTTCAGCGTCAGGTGCGCCGGCTGGTTCTCTTCGTGGTTGGTGTTGCTGATGAACACGCTGCTGAGCCGGTCGAAGGTGATCTTCCCATCGGGCTTCGGATACTCGATGCGCGGGCAATCGGCCGCCGGCTTCAAGGTCTGGTGATCGGCCACATTGTGGTGAATCGTCCACGGCGGCGATTGAATGCCCAGCTTGGGCAGCAGCCACTGCTCGATGCCGTTCATCAGCGTCGCGACCCACAGGCCTTTCTTGAACCACTGCTTGAAGTTGCGCGTGCGGTCCAGCTCGTCGTGCAGCCAGCTTTGCTTGAACGCGTCGGGGTAGGCGGCCAGCTCGTCGTGGTGCCGGCCGTTGGCGAGGGCGTCGAAGATCGCGTCTGCTGCCAGCATGCCGCTCTTGATGGCCGCATGGCTGCCCTTGATGCGGCTGACGTTCAGGTAGCCGGCCTCGCAACCGACCAGCGCGCCACCCGGGAATATCGTCTTCGGCAGGCTCAACAGGCCGCCCGCGGTGATCGCCCGCGCGCCATAGCCCACGCGCTTGCCGCCTTCGAGCACGCTGCGGATCGCAGGGTGCGTCTTCCAGCGCTGCATTTCCTCGAAAGGACTGAGCCACGGGTTGCTGTAATCGAGCCCGGTGATGAAGCCCAGCGTGACCTGGTTGTTGGGCAAGTGGTACAGGAAGGCACCGCCGTAGGTCTGGCTGTCGAGCGGCCAGCCGGCGGTGTGCGTCACGCGGCCGGGTTGATGTTTCGCCGGGTCGATTTCCCACAGCTCCTTGATGCCCAGGCCGTAGGCTTGCGGGTCGCGTCCGGCATCGAGCTGGAAGTGTGAAATCAGCTGCCGGCCCAGGTACCCGCGCGAACCTTCGGCGAACACGGTGTACTTGGCGTGCAGCTCCATGCCGAGCTGGAAGTTGGCGGTGGGCTCGCCGTCCTTGCCCAGCCCCAAGTTGCCGGTGGCCACACCTTTGACCGCGCCTCCATCGGTATACAGAACCTCCGCCGCCGCGAAGCCGGGGAAGATCTCGACGCCCAGTGCCTCCGCCTGCTGGCCCAGCCAGCGCGTCACGCTGCCCAGGCTGATGACGTAGTTGCCTTCGTTGTGGAAGCACTCGGGCAGCAGCGCGTGCGGGGTCTTGGTGGCGCCATCGCGCGTGAGGAACAGGAATTCGTCGTCGGTGACCGGCTGCTCCAGCGGCGCGCCGAGTTCTTTCCAGTTCGGGAACAGCTCGGCCAGTGCGCGCGGGTCCATCACTGCGCCGCTGAGGATGTGAGCGCCCGGCTCCGAGCCTTTTTCCAGGACGACGACCGAGATCTCGTCGCCCTGCACCTGCGCCAGTTGCTTGATGCGGATGGCGGTGGCCAGCCCGGCCGGCCCGCCGCCGACCACCACGACGTCGTAGTCCATGGCCTCGCGCGGGCCGTGCTGTTCAAGGAGGGTGGCTGGGGTCATGCGTAGGTATCCGAACGGTCTGAATCAGCCCTGGAGTCTATCCAGCGTGGCGCCGATGCGCCGGTCTCGAACCCGGCAGCGCAGGCGGTCTGCCAGGTCTGGCACTGGCCCCGATAGACTGGCCAGCACAACACATGAACTGGGAGACGGGGCCCGTGTCAGCACTAGATCGTTGCGGGGCCTGCCGTGCACCCGCGAAGGCGTCGACGTTGGCGACGGCTCGCCGAGCCTGGTGCCATGGAAGAACGCTGCTCGCGGCATTCGCGCTCAGCCTGGTCGGGATGGCCGCATTCGCTGCCACCGTTCAGACCTTTTCGCCCCAGGGCGAGGTCGCACGCGTGCGGCAGGCCCGGGCGACTTTCTCCGAATCGATGGTCCGCTTCGGTGATCCCCGACTGCCATCGCCGTTCGACACGCGCTGTTCAAATCCTTCGCCCATCACCGGCACAGGGCGCTGGGTCGACGACAAGACCTGGGTCTACGACTACACCCAGGACGTGCCGGCCGGTGTGGGCTGCGAGTTCCAGTTGAAGCCGGGGACCGTGTCGCTGGCCGGGCAAGCCGTGGTCGAGCCGACCCGCTTCAAATTCAGCACCGGCGGTCCGTCCATCGTGCGCGCCTATCCGCAGCCGGGTGAGGAGTCGACCATCGAGGAGGAACAGACCTTCGTGTTCCTGTTGAATGGTCAGGCCGCGCCCGCCAGCGTCGAGAAGTTCGGCTACTGCGAGGCGTCGGGCATCGGCGAACGCCTGGGCCTGAAGGTGGTGAGTGGCCCGGACCGTGATGCCATCCTGAAGGCCGTCGGCCTGTTGCCGCAGAAGGCACGGGCCGTGGCCGTCACCTGCGCGCGGCCGTTGCCCAACGAAGCCAAGGTCAGCGTCGTGTGGGCCGCCGGCATCGAAACGCCGTCGGGCGTGCCGAACAGCGCCGACCGCCGCGTGCAATACCAGGTGCGCGCGCCGTTCAGCGCCAGCTTCACCTGCGAGCGCACCAGTTCGCGCGCCGATTGCCTGCCGATCCGCCCGGTGCGTATCGAGTTTTCGTCCCCGGTTCCCCGGAAGTACGCTGAGAAAATCGCCTTGGTCGCAGCCGACGGCACCCGCAAGCCCCAACTCGAGCAGGGCCGCGGCGACAGCACCGAGCAGCTGCTGTCCGTCGGCGAAGGGCCGCTGCGCAAGTTTCTGTTTCTGTTCGGCCGCGGCAAGGGCGAGGTCACGGCGAACCCGTCCGAGGCCAGCGTGACGGCCGTGCAGTTCAGCGCACCGTTTCCGGAGAACGCGCCACTGCGCATCGAGTTGCCCGCGGACCTGCGCGACGACGCCGGGCGTGCGTTGAGCAACGCCAGCCTGTTCCCGCTGCTGACGAAGACGGCGGTGACGCCCGCGCTCGTCAAGTTTCCGGCGGCGACCTTCGGTGTGCTGGAACTGAATGCCGAGCCGACGCTGCCGGTGACGGTGCGCCATGTCGAGGCGGACCTGAAGATCCAGGGCCTCGCCGTCGCGCCGGGCGCTGTCAAGGACCTGCGCATCACCGACGACGCGGCGATCATCGACTGGCTGGCGCGGGTCAAGCGCTACGACCAGGGCCTGCTGCCCCGTGCCGAGGTCGAGCGCGAGCTGGGCATCACGCTGCCTGCGCCGCCGAAAAAGCAGAAGGTCGAACGCGCTGTCGATCGCAAAGCCAAGCGCTATGGCGAAGACGTGGCGGACGACGACGAAGACGCCTGGCGCCGTCAGTACGTCGAGCCCAGGACGCTGGGTCTGCTCAAGCGAGAGGCGGCGACCCGTGCCCTCACGCTGCCCAAGACGGCGATCGACGATCCGCGGCCCTTCGAGGTGATCGGCATCCCGATGCCGCAGGCCGGTTTTCATGTGGTCGAGATCGAATCGCCGAAGCTGGGCGCGTCGCTGCTCGAAACCGATGCGCCGGTGTTCGTGCGCACCAGCGTGCTGGTCACCAACCTCGGGGTGCATTTCAAGTGGGGTGCCGTGAACTCGGCCGTGTGGGTGACGACGCTCGACAAGGCCCGGCCGGTCGCGGGTGCGCAGCTCCAGATTTCGGACTGCCAGGGGAAGGTGGTCTGGCAAGGTCGCAGCGACCCGCAAGGCCTGGCCCTCGTTGACAAGGTGCTGCCACCGTTGCGCTGGGAGCTATGCCGCGGTCGCGACGGCGCCGACAGCGGGCGAGAGGAAGGCTACTTCGTCAGCGCACGCGTGGCCGATGCGGCCGGCCGCGAGGACATGGCGTTCGTGTGGTCCACCTGGAACCAGGGCATCGAGGCCTGGCGCTTCCAGGTCGACACGAGTGCGCGAGACAACCCCTCGCCGGTGCTGTTTCACTCGGTGCTCGATCGCACCTTGCTGCGAGCCGGCCAGACGGTGTCGATGAAGCACCTGGCGCGGCGCGAGTTGATGGTCGGGCTGGCACTGGCCAAGGCCGATGACCTGCCCGGCACAGCGAGCATCGTGCACGAGGGCTCGGGGCAGAAGTTCACGGTCCCGCTGAAATGGCGCGAGGGTCGGTACGCCGAGACGAGTTTCGACATCCCCAAGGATGCCAAGCTCGGTGTTTACCGCGTGCTGATGGACAACGGTCGCGGCACGTATCAGACCGCCACGTTCAGGGTGGAGGAGTTCAGGCTGCCGGTGATGACCGGCCGCATCGTTGCGCCCAAGGCGGCGCTGATCAGGCCGCAAAAGGTGGCGCTCGATGTGCAGGTGAACTACAGCAACGGCGGAGGCGCCTCTGGCTTGCCGGTTCGCGTCTCTGCGCAACTGCGCGACGCCAATGCCGCAGCAGCCGTGCGCGCCGATCGCTTTCCGGGCTTCCGCTTCGACCCACCTGCCGAGCCCGCCGACCCGAACGCCAAGCCGTTCTTCTCCGAAGAGTACGTGGACGAAGACGACGAGGAAGTCTTCGGCCGCGTGCGCGACACGCGTTCGCAGCTCGTTGCCAACAAGCTGCCATTGACGCTCGACAAGAACGGTGCCGGCACCCTCACGTTGACGCCGCTGCCCAAGGTGAAACGCGCGCGTGAGCTGCTGGTGCAAGCCACCTACGCCGACCCCAACGGCGAGATCCAGACGCTCAGCCAGACGCTGCCCGTCTGGCCCTCGGCGGTGGTGCTGGGCGTGCGCACCGACTCGTGGGTCTCGGTGAAGCAGAAGATCGCCACGCAGGTGCTGGCGCTCGACACCGCAGGCAAGCCAGCTGGGGGCGTGTCGGTCACGCTGCGCGGCGTGTTGCACAAGACGAATTCGGTGCGCAAGCGGCTGGTCGGTGGCTTCTATGCCTACGACAACCAGAACACCGACGACGACCTCGGCGAGCTTTGCCGCGGCACCAGCGATGCCCGCGGCCTCGTGTTTTGCGAGGCCGAGATGAAGGCGCCGGGCAACGTGGAACTGGTGGCCGAGTCCAAGGACGCCGCGGGTCATCTGGCGCAGGCGGCCGCCTCGATCTGGGTGACGGGGCAGGGCGAAGTCTGGTTCGGTGGCGACAACCAGGACCGCATGGATGTGATCCCGGAGCAGCGCGCGTACGAGCCCGGGCAGACCGCTCGGCTGCAGGTGCGCAGCCCATTCCGTCAGGCCACCGCGCTGGTGGCCATCGAGCGCAACGGCATCATCGAGACGCGCACGGTCGAACTGAACGGCCGTGACCCGACCATCGAGCTGCCGGTGAAAGCCGAGTGGGGGCCCAATGTCTACATCTCGGTGCTGGCGGTGCGTGGCCGGGTGCGCGAGGTGCCGTGGTATTCGCTGTTCAGCTGGGGTTGGCGTTCGCCCAGCGAATGGTGGCGCGCCTACCGCGATGAAGGCAGCGTGTACCAGGCGCCGACCGCAATGGTCGATCTGTCCAAGCCTGCCTTCAAGTACGGCATCGCCGAGATCGAGGTCGGCACCGCCAGCCACCGGCTGAAGGTGGAGGTGATGCCCGACAAGGCGAGCTACCCGATCCGCGCGACGAGCCAGGTGCGCGTCAAGGTCAGCCTGCCCGACGGCAAGCGCGCGCCTGCTGGCACCGAGGTGACGCTGGCCGCGGTCGACGAAGCGCTGCTCGAACTGATGCCCAACGACAGCTGGGACCTGCTCGGCGCGATGATCCGCCACCGCGGCTATGGCGTGGAAACAGCCACCGCGCAGATGCAGATCATCGGCAAGCGGCACTACGGCAAGAAGGCCGCGCCGGCCGGTGGTGGTGGAGGCCAGTTCCCGACGCGCGAGCTGTTCGACACGCTGCTGCTGTGGAACCCGCGCGTGGTGCTCGACGCCAACGGCGAGGCGCTGGTCAGCCTGCCGCTGAACGACTCGTTGACGGCGTTCCGCATCGTCGCGGTGGTCGACGCGGTGCAAGGCTCGAACGTCGCGCTGTTCGGCACCGGCCGCGCCAGCATTCGCGCGACGCAGGATCTGCAGATCATCTCCGGCGTGCCGCCGCTGGTGCGCGAGGGCGACCGCTACCGCGCGATGTTCACGTTGCGCAACACGACCGGCCGCGCGATGGACGCGTCGCTGGCGGCACAGGTCGGCACCATCAGCCTGCCCGCGCAGAAGCTGCGCATCGAAGCAAACGGCGCGGTGGAGGCGGGTTGGGACGTCGATGTGCCCTACAACGTGGGCCAGCTGGAGTGGACAGTATCGGCCGAGGGCGGCGGCGCCAAGGACCGCATGAAGGTGCAGCAGGTTGTGAAGGAGGCGCTGCCGGTGCGGGTGCTGCAGGCCACGCTGATGCAGCTCGACAAGAGCTCTGTGCTGCCGATCGCGCCGCCAGCGGGTGCCGTGGCCGATGCGCGCGGGCAACTGCGCGGCGGCGTCAATGTGACGCTGCGTGCCACGATCGGTGACGGGCTGCAGGGCGTGCGCGACTACTTCCAGCGCTACCCGTGGTCGTGCATCGAGCAGCGGGCCTCGGTGGCCATCGGCCTGCGAGACGTCGCGGCCTGGCGCACGATCGCCAACCAGCTGCCGCTGTACCTGGACGAAGAAGGGCTCGCGAATTACTTCCCTCCAGCCACCGGCTGGCGCAGCACCGGCAGCGACACGCTGACCGCGTACCTGCTGTCGGTCAGCGACGAGGCCACGCGCCTGGGCTATGACTTCAGCCTCGGCGAGGACACGCGCACGAAGATGGAGCGCGGCCTGATCGCGTTTGTCGAAGGCCGCACGAAGCGCGATTTCTGGGTGCCTGCGTTCCTGAGCAACGGTGATCTCGACGTGCGCAAGCTTTCAGCGATCGAAGCGTTGTCGCGCAACGGCAAAGCCAGGCCCAAGCTGCTCGACTCGGTGCAGATCCTGCCCAACCAATGGCCGACGGGCGCGGTGATCGACTGGCTGCTGATCCTGGATCGGGTGAAGGACATTCCCGAGCGCGACAAGCGCATCACCGAGGCTGAGCAGATCCTGCGTGCGCGGCTGAATGTGCAAGGCACGCGATTGGGCTTTTCCACCCAGCGTGATGACAGCTGGTGGTGGCTGATGGTCAATGGCGACGTCAACAGCACCCGCATGATCCTGGCGGTGCTCCAGCGTTTTGCGTGGAAGGACGACTTGCCGCGCCTCGTGACCGGCACCCTGCAGCGCCAGCAGCAGGGCGCCTGGTCCACCACCACGGCCAATGCCTGGGGCTCGGTGGCGATGGAGGCCTTCTCCAAACGCTTTGAGCGCGATTCAGTGAAGGGCACCACGCGCGCAGGCTTCGAGCCCGGTGCGGCGCCGCGCTCGCTGGACTGGGCCCAATCTGCGAGCGGTGGCACCCTGGCGCTGGGCTGGCCCCCAGGCTTTGCCGTGGCCGGCAAGCAGGCGGATACCGCGCTCAAGCTGAGCCATGAAGGCGCGGGCAAGCCGTGGCTCACCGTCACCAGCAAGGCGGCGATGCCCTTGGCTGCACCACTGTCGAGCGGCTACCGCATCACCAAGACCATCACGCCGGTCGATCAGAAGGTGGCCGGCCAATACAGCCGTGGCGACGTGCTGCGCGTGCGCCTCGATATCGACGCTCAGGCCGACATGAGCTGGGTGGTGATCGACGATCCGGTTCCCGGCGGCGCGACGCTGCTGGGTAACAAGCTGGGTAATGCGCTCGGTCGCGACGACCAGATCAACAGCAGCGGTGAACGCCAAGACGGGCGCGCCTGGCTGGCCTACGAGGAGCGCGGATTCCAGGGCTTTCGAGCCTACTACCGCTACCTGCCCAAGGGCGGCTTCAGCGTGGAGTACACGGTGCGCCTGAACAACCCGGGCCGCTTCGGCCTGCCCAGCACGCGCGTCGAAGCGATGTACGCGCCGGAAATGTTTGGCGAATTGCCCAATGCGCAGGTCCTTGTTCAGCCTTGAGGCCGGCGGTGCCAGGCCGGCGCTGCGCGCAGTGGCGTCGGCGCTGGCACTTGCAGGCATGGTTGGCAGCGCCAGTGCGCTGGCTGTGCCGACTTTTGCCGAGGTCAAGGCCGCTTATCGGGCGTCGGACACTGTTCTGCTCGACCGGCACGGTGTCTTGATCCAGTCCGTCCGCACCGATTTCAAGGTGCGGCGCGCGGACTGGGTGCCGCTGCACGAGGTCTCGCCGGCACTTCGGCAGGCGCTGCTGCTGTCGGAAGACCAGCGCTTTTACGAACACTCCGGCGTCGATTGGTCTGCGGTAGGCGCGGCGGCCTGGGGCAATCTGTGGAACACGCGCACCCGTGGCGCGTCGACCGTCACGATGCAGCTGGCGGGCTTGCTCGATGCGCAACTCGCCACTCCTCACGGTGGCAGGTCCGTGGCAGGCAAGGTGGGTCAGGTGCGGGTGGCCTGGGAGATCGAGCGCGGCTGGCGCAAGGACCAGATTCTTGAGGCCTACCTGAACCTCGTCGCCTTTCGTGGCGAGGTGGTCGGCATTGGTGCTCTGTCGGCGACGCTGTTCGGCAAGTATCCGAGCGGCCTGGATGCGCAGGAGTCGGCCGTCGCCGCGGTGCTGATCCGCGCGCCCAACGCCAAAGCGGCCGATGTGGCGCAACGTGCCTGCACGCTGCTGAAAACGCAAGAGGCGACGCAACAGACGACACAAGAGAAAACGCCAGGGCGCGTGGAGGCCTGCGAGGGACTGCGCTCGTACACCCAGCAGGTGCTGGCCCGCCGCACTGTCGAACCGCTGGAACGCGACGCGCAGCTGGCGCCTCACCTGGCGCAACGACTCCTCGGCACCATCGCCGCATCGGCGCCCGCGTCTGGCGGGCCCGCACTGCGCACAACGCTCGATGCCGGCATCCAGCGCCACGCGCGCGACACGCTGCGCCGGCAACTCGCCGACCTGCGCGATCGCCACGTCGAAGATGGCGCCGTCATCGTGATCGACAACGCGACCGGGGAGGTGCTGGCGTGGGTGGGTTCGAGCGGTGATTTGTCGCAAGCGGCCGAGGTCGATGGCGTGATCGCGCCGAGGCAGGCGGGCTCGACGCTGAAGCCCTTTCTGTACGGGCTCGCCATCGAGAAGCGCTGGCTCACTGCAGCGTCGGTGCTCGACGACTCCCCGGTCGGCCTGACCACCGCCGCTGGCCTCTACGTGCCGCAGAACTACGACCACGAGTTCAAGGGGCCGGTGTCGCTGCGCACCGCGCTGGGCTCGTCGCTCAACGTGCCGGCGGTTCGCTCGCTGGTGATCGTCACGCCCGAGCGCTTCGCTCAACGGCTGAATGCGCTGGGCCTCAAGCTCGCGCACAACGGCGACTACTACGGCTACAGCCTGGCACTCGGGTCGCCGGAGGTCACGCTGGCGTCGCTGGCCAACGCCTATCGCAGCATCGCCAATGGCGGCATCGTGTCCGCGCTGCGGCTGCAGCCTGGCGACACGGTGCCAGCACCTCAGCGGGTGATGGATGCACGCGCCAGCTTCATCGTCGCCGACATCCTGGCCGACCGCGAGGCGCGCGTGCCGACCTTCGGGCTGGACAACGCGCTGTCACCGCGCTACTGGGCCGCGGTGAAGACGGGCACCAGCAAGGACATGCGCGACAACTGGTGCGTCGGCTTCTCACGGCGCTACACCGTCGGCGTGTGGGTGGGCAACGCGAGCGGCGAGCCAATGTGGGATGTGTCCGGCGTCACCGGCGCGGCGCCGGTGTGGCGAGCTGTGATGGACGAGCTGCAACACCAGGATCTCGACCCGTCAGCCCTGCGCAAGCCCGCGACTGTGCCGCCAGGGGTGACGTTCACCGACGTGCGGTTCAGCGCATCGCTGGAGCCGCCCCGTCAGGAGTGGTTCATCTCGGGCACCGAGCAGTCGCTGGTGACCGTGGCCACCGCCCGCGCCAGCACGCGCATGCAGATCGCCTCGCCGATGGACCGCACGGTGTTCGCACTCGACCCCGACATCCCGCCACAGGCGCAGAAACTGAGCCTGGCTGCGGTGCCCGGCACACCTGCCAACTGGTCCTGGCACATGGACGGCAAACCATTGGGCCCCGCGAAGGACATGCAGTGGGCGATGTGGCCGGGCTCCCACCGACTGGAGCTGCGAGATCAGGCCGGCAGGGTGACCGAAACCGTGAGGTT
>JAKFUQ010000259.1 GCA_021732645.1 Rhizobacter sp.
ACCTTGAAGTAGTACTCCACCGCCGCCAGCGTTTTCGGGTCGCGGTACAGCCCGACATGGCCGATGCGCGCGCCCGGCACCACCGTCAGCATGCCGTCGAGGAAGCCGCCACCGGCCCGCATGATGCTGACGAACACCGTCTTCTTGCCGTCGATCACTGGCGACAGCATGGGCTCCAGCGGCGTCTCGATGGCGATCAGCTGCGTCGGCATGTCGCGCGTCACCTCGTAGGCCATCAGCATGCTGATCTCGCTCATCAGCGCACGAAAGTGGGTGGTGCTGCACGCCTTTTGCCGCATCAGCGTGAGCTTGTGCTGGATCAAGGGGTGGGTGAGGTGGTGGAGGGGGGCGGTCATGGGCGTTCCCGGTTCAGCGGTGCGGCAAGTGTCTAGCAATCTCCCGGCCCGGCCTAAACTTGAGCGCTGCCTACTTTGACCCACCGCGGCCGAGTGCCCGCCATCCGATGAATCTGTCTCCGCTCACCGCCCTGTCGCCGCTCGACGGCCGCTATGCCGCCAAGGTCGCACCGCTGCGTGCGCTGCTCAGTGAGTATGGGCTGATGCACCGCCGGGTGCAGGTCGAGGTGGAATGGTTCATTGCGCTGTCCGATGCCGGGCTGCCTGAATTCGCGCCGCTGTCGGCGGGCGGGCGCGAATTGCTTCGCGGCAAGGTGACGGCCTTCTCAGAAGCAGACGCGCAGGCGATCAAAGACATCGAGCGCACGACCAACCACGATGTGAAGGCGGTCGAGTACTGGTTGAAGGCGCAGTTCGCCGGGACGCCGGAATTGCTGGCCGCCAGCGAGTTCGTCCACTTCGCCTGCACCAGCGAAGACATCAACAACACCAGCCATGCGCTGATGCTGCAGGCCGCACGCACCGAGGTGCTGCTGCCCACGCTCGACAAGTTGATCGCCGTGATGACCGGGCTGGCGCACAGCCTGGCGCCGCTCGCGATGCTGAGCCGCACCCACGGCCAGACCGCGAGCCCGACCACGCTCGGCAAGGAAGTCGCCAACGTCGTCGCGCGGCTCACCCATGCGCGCGAGCGCATCGCCGCGGTGCAGCTGCTGGCGAAGATGAACGGCGCGGTCGGCAATTACAACGCGCACCTGGCGGCGTATCCCGAAGTCGACTGGGAAGCCTTCAGCAGGAACGTCGTCGAACAGCAATTGAAGCTGACCTTCAACCCGTACACCATCCAGATCGAGCCGCACGATTACATGGCCGAGCTGTTCGACGCGGTCACGCGCAGCAACACCATCCTGATCGACTGGTCGCGCGACGTGTGGAGCTACATCAGCGTGGGCTACTTCAAGCAGCGCTTGAAGGAAGGCGAGATCGGCAGCAGCACGATGCCGCACAAGGTCAACCCGATCGACTTCGAGAACGCGGAAGGCAACTTTGGCTTGGCGAATTCGATGTTGACGCACCTGAGCCAGAAGCTGCCGATCAGCCGCCTGCAGCGCGACCTGACCGACAGCACCGTGCTGCGCAACATGGGCGTGGCGCTGGGCTACGCGCTGCTCGGCGTTGACAGCCTGCTGCGCGGCCTGGGCAAGCTCGAAGTCAACGAAGCGCGCCTGGCCGCCGACCTCGACGACGCCTGGGAAGTGCTGGCCGAACCGATCCAGACCGTGATGCGCCGCTATAGCCTGCCCAACCCGTACGAGCGGTTGAAGGAGCTGACGCGCGGCAAGACGATTACTCGCGAGTCGATCCAGGCCTTCATCGCCACGTTGGAGATTCCGGAGGCGGAGAAGGCGCGGCTGTTGGCGATGACGCCGGGGTTGTATGTCGGGTTGGCTGCGGAGCTGGCGCGGCGGGTTTGAGGCGGGCAAAGTTGTTGCGGCTGACTTCCACTCAGCGAGCGTTTCCGTGTTTGAGGCTGTCATTGAATTCATGACGTCGTATCACTCCGGTGGTCGCCGTAGCGCGTATGGCTGGGTGTATTTCTTGGGGTATGTTGTTGTGCCGCTTTTCGGTGCCCTTGCGATCAAGGAAGTCCGTGCGCGGCGGAAGCGGCTTTTGCAGAGCACAAGCGCGCAAATTGCCGCCGGGCCGCTGCGTGCTGTAGCCGTTGTTGAGCAGGCGAACGGCTCGCGCCGGGTGGAAGGAGTATTTCGCCTGATCGAGGGGCGCTACGAATTGTCGCTACGCGATACCGTGAACAGCGAGGCCATCGATTCAACGCACCTCTTTGCAACCATGGAGCAGCTGGAGAAGTACCTTGAATCGAACACCGTGTTACGCCTGGGTGACTTCAGATCGGACTGAGTTGTCGAAGTTTCCGGCAGCGAACACGAGCAGGGCTGCGCACAGACGATCTCTTGCCGGGTTCATCCGTCACAGCCTCGACCGTGACGGGTCAGCTTTTTTAGGAAGGACCAAGAATTACTCGGAGGAATCATGGAAGCCAAGTCGGTCACCAGCAAGGGCCAAGTCACCATCACGGTGGAGCTGCGACAGCGCCTGGGCATCCGGCAGGGCAGCCGCGTCGAGTTTTGGCTGGTCGACGATCACCTGAAAATGCGTGTTGTGAAGTCTCCGTTCAACTACACCGGAAGTGGCTTCGGCATGCTCAAGAGCAACCGTGCCACAGTACCAGCGAACTTCAATTCCGCGATGCTGTTCAAGCTGCATCGATAAGACCGGTGTGGCATCCTTGCGCCATCGATGACCGCTCACCCGCGAGGAGCATCAAATGACGACGCCCGTTCACGAACTCGAAGCCGAAGTCCTCAGCCTTGCAGCGCCAGATCGCGCGAGGATTTTGGAGCGTTTGATCGAGAGCTTCGATCGCGACACCAAGGTTGGCGACGCGTGGCTGGATGAAGCGTTGCGTCGTGAGGAAGAGGTCGCTTCGGGCAAGGTGGCGATGGTTCCCGGTCGTGAAGCTGTGGCCCGAGTTCGCGCGCAGTTGAAGTGACTTACGAGCTTCACCCTGAAGCCGAGGCCGAGCTGAGCAACGCTGCTTTGCACTACGCCAAGCAGGCCAGCAAGGGCATCGCGCTGGCATTTCTGGCTGAGTTCGAGCGGGTTGCCGAGGTGCTCGAATCGAATCAACAACTGGGCACGAAATCCAAGGCGGGCCTTCGCGTCTATCCGTTCCGACGTTTCCCTTACTCCATCGTTTATCGCGAAGCAGCGAGCGGCCCATATATCTATGCCGTCGCGCACCAGAGGCAGGAGCCTGGCTATTGGCTGACTCGCGTCTAGTGGGCGGGCCGCTGCCGGAATTACGACATGACCTTCACCGATCAACTCGCCGCCGCTGAGTCCCTCAACAACTCTCTGCTCTGCATCGGTCTCGACCCCGAGCCGTCGAAGTTCCCGGGGGTCTGGAAAGGCGATGCCGGCCGCACCTTCGACTTCTGCGCGGCGATCGTCGATGCGACGAAGGACCTGGCGATCGCGTTCAAGCCGCAGATTGCTTACTTCGCCTCGCACCGCGTTGAGGATCAGCTGGAAGCGCTGATCGCGCACATCCATGCGGTGGCACCGGCCGTGCCGGTGATCCTCGACGCCAAGCGTGGCGACATCGGCAGCACCGCGCAGCAGTACGCACGCGAGGCCTTCGAGCGCTACCGGGCGGATGCGGTGACGCTGTCACCGTTCATGGGGCACGACTCGATCGAGCCCTATCTGGATTACGCGGACAAGGGGCTGATCCTGCTGTGCCGCACCTCGAATGCGGGTGGCTCCGATCTGCAGGCGCAGCGCATCGTCGGCGCCGATGGGCAGCCCGGCGACCTGCTGTACGAGCACATCGCGCGGCTCGCACAAGGTCCATGGAACCGCACCGGCCAGCTCGGCCTGGTGGTCGGCGCGACCTTTCCGGCCGAGATCGCGCGGGTGCGCGAACTGGCGCCAACGTTGCCCTTGCTGATCCCTGGCGTCGGCGCGCAAGGCGGTGATGCGGCGGCGACGGTGCGGGCAGGGTGGCGCGCGCAGAGCGGCCGGACCACCGGCCCGATCGCAGTCAACTCGTCGCGTGCGGTGCTGTACGCGAGTGCCGGCGACGACTTTGCCGAAGCCGCGCGCCGCGTCGCTGATGCGACGCGACAGCAGCTCAACGCTGCGCGCTACATTGATTGACTCCGTTTGCCGCTTGAGAGCGAAGGGGTGCAGCGGTTCGCACAGGCGAGTCAAAAGTGCACTGAAAGAGAGGGCCGCGAATGGCGGCAGCGGTGGCGTGCACCCCTTATCCAACCGTCTCCCCAGGGCAGCGCAAGGTAGCGGGCCATTGCGTCGTTCGCGCAACCTCCAAAACGAGCTTAGGGGTTGACAAACTGAGGCTTGACGGAAGACTGGTTACCGCTTGTGTCGATGTTGCTGCCACCGATGTAATCCACTCCAATCCGCAGCGCGATAGGGATCTGACGATGAAATCTCGCATGAAACTCGGTGCTGGCGCGGCCACTCTACTGGCATTGGCAGGCATGACAAACAACGCTTGGGCCGACAGTGATCCGCAGAGTTTTCAGCAATTGGCTGTCGTCACAAAAAACGGGCAGTCGCCCTATACGTACAGCTCCGTCTTCACGCTAGTGAACCCTTCCGATGGCGTCGTTTTTTTTGTTAGTGCCGCCCCTATCCCCGAGCCAGAAACCCATGCGCTGATGGCGCTGGGCTTAGGCGCTGTCGGCTGGGCAGCGCGTCGCCGCAACGGCGCTCGACGCTGAGTTACTGATCTTTCCTTTTGCCTCGGTGGGGTGAGGGGGCGAATCCCGCTCAGTCCAGGCTCACCTCGGCCCGCACGATGCCCGCGCGATCGGCCCGCGCCGTCAGCGCCAGCCGTGTGCCCTGCGGCGCCCGCACCACCCATTCGCCGATTGCCCGGTCAGCGGTCGCGTTGTAGTCGCCGGACAGGTTGAGCAGCGACTCTTCCGGCGCATGCCCTTCGAGCTGCGGGCCCTCGTAGCGCAGCTTGCCGCTGACCAGCGCGACGGCCGGGTCGGGGCTGCCATTGATCTGGGGCAGGTGCAACTCGAACATCACGCCGCGCACCACCTTGCGAGCCAGCGCGCGCTTGCTGATGTAGGCCGGCAGCCAGCCGCTGTTGGTGACCGCCAGCCGCACGCGCCAGGTGTCGGGGCCGAGCGCGCGCACCTCGGTGCGCAGCAGCTCCAGCTTCGGCAGGCTCAATGCGAGCTGCGTCATCCACTTCGGAAAGCGCGCCGCCTCGCGCTCGCGCAGGTGCGGCGGCGGGTTGCGCCAGTAGTTCTGGTGGTCCCATCCGCCGATCTCCGCCGCACCCAGCTGCGGGTGCTGGAACGGCCGCCATGGTGCATAGGCCTGGCCGCCGCACTGCTCGTCGCTCCACTTCAACAGCTTCAGGTCGTCGGCCACCGGGTGCTCGCGGTACCAGTCGATCCACGGGTAGCCTGTGATGCCAGCCTCGGCGTTCGGCGACCAGATCTCCACCGTCCAGAACAGCATGCCCAGGTGCTCGTAGGCCCAGTCCTGCGTGCCGGTGATGATCTCCTTCGGGTGGTACTTGAACTCATGCCAGGCGCTCACCGCCGGGTAGCCGGTCAGCTTGGTGCCGAGCGCGCTGAAGCGCTTGAACGACCACAAATCCTCCGGGATCATGTCGTCGTCGCTTTGCGTGCCCATCGGCCGCAGGATCACGCCGCTGTGGGTGTGGAAGCTGATCACCGCACCGATGTTCGGGTGGCCGGTGATGAAGTCCACCATCGCGCGCACCTCGGGCTCGCTGGTCGGGTAGGGGCCCGCGCCGGGCTGCTCGTGTTCCTGCCGCCATTGCGACGGGAAATTGCGGTTCAGGTCCAGCCCTTCGGCATCGGGGTTCACCTTGACGGTCAAGCCGTCGTACTGCTGCAGCGTGCCTTCGGGGATCACGCGGTAGTAATTGCCACCGAATTCGCCAGGCTCGCGCGCCACCATCATCCGCGGGTCGATGTCGCTGCATTTGTAGCTGCCGTGCGGATCGGGGATGCGCATCATCAGCACGCGGCCGTCGCCGTCGATGTCTTCCACCGTCAGGCCGTCGACCGCCGCTTCTTCGTAGGGATAGCGCCGTGTCGACGAGCGGATGTGCCGCGGCCGGTCGGCCAGCGCCAGTTCGGCGCCGTCGGGGTTGAGCCGCGGGCACAGGTAGACGACGCGGGTGTCGAGCAGCTGGGTGATGTTGCGCCCCTCGTCGGTCAGGGTGCCGTGGCCGGTGACCAGCTGGTGCAGGTAGTAGAGGACTGCGGTGCTGGCCGCCAGCTCGGCCGCGTGTATGTTGCCGTCGGCCCAGAACGCCGGCTTGTCGGTGTCGATGCCGGTGGCCGAATTCGTCACCACCGCCACCCAGATGTCGCGGCCCTCATGGCTCTTGCCGATAGCCACCACCGACACCAGCTGCGGGTAGGCCGCCGCGTACTCGGCCAGCAACTGCGTCAGCGCGTCGTGGCGCAAGAAGGTGTCGAAGCGGGGGGTGGGGGTGGACGCGGTCTGCGGCATGGAGATACGGTTTTCGATCAAGCCAAGCCTAGTGTGGCAGAGAGCAGTAACGGTCAATCAGTACGAGAACGCGTGGGTCGCTGGGCGATGGCGATCGTCGTCAGCAGCAGCAGAAGCAATGCGATTCTCGGCATGTCGATGAGGCTGTCGATCAGGCCGACTGCCCACGCCCCGGCCAATGCTGCGGCCAGCGCCGGGGCCAGCGGCAAGCGGCGACCGCGGCCTATCGCTGTGCCAAATGCTGCCAATGTCATGGCCACCATGGATGCCAGCCCCAGCCAACCCTGCTCGACAAGGAGGTGCACTGCCAGGTTCTTCGCGTGCCACGGCAGGTGGTACTTGTCGCTGCTGAAGAACCAGCGCGCTCCGCCCTGCTGAAAGCGCCCGTTGTCGATCATCTCGACGCCGCGGCCGTCGACCACCGACACCTCGCGCAGCACGAGTCCGCGCTGCGCGTTCTCGCTGGCCAGCGAGAACACGGTCGTTCGCGGCAAGTACCAGGTGTCGGGTGGCAGCGCAGCGCCTTGCAACACGATGGTGAGGGTCTGCCAGCCTCCTGGAGTTGCCGTTGCTGTGGCAGCTTCTGCAGGTTCGGGCGGTGTCGCAGGCGCGACCTTGGGCAAGGCTGCCACACCGGTCAGACACCCATCGTCGTACAACAGATGCTTGATGCAGACCTCGGCGTTCACCGACGTGCCGGGCGCGCCTCGAACCGCCACGCGCACCGTGACCGGGCCTTGCAATGGGCGTGCGATGCGCTGGCTCAGGCGCAATAATTCGCCCCAACCCTGCACGTGGGTACCGGTGGCCATGGCCAACACCGGAATGCCATCGTCATCGGCCAGGCGCAAGTCGCCGGGCCGGTGTCCGGCGCTGGCAGTGACAGCGTAGAGGTCGAGGAATCGACCCAAGCCATTGCCCAGCCAGCGGGCTGCATCGCTGTCGATCATCGACAACGCGGTACGCCAATGGGTCACACGATCCTGTCGGTCTTCATCGCTCGCGCTCACACGCCCTGTCATGTACGACCCGCCGCCGACGAGAGCGATCACCATGGCCATCACCCCGAGCAGGGCCCAGGCGCCCGCCTGCCAGCGCAGGTTATCGGGCCAGGGGTCGGGCCACAAAGTGGCCAGCAGCGGCAGTGCCAGCGCCAAGAGAGCCATGGCCGGCCATGCCGTGTGCAATCCGCGCGCATCACCCCAGTACCAGGCGACCAGGCCGAGGCATGCCACGGCGACCCAATAGCCACCGGCGGCCATCGCGGTAGCGCTCGGGAGACGCAACGCGCCCAACGCAGTCGCCAACGACAAGACAAGGATCAGCGCGAACGCGATGTACGGCCCCTTTGGCAGCAGCATGGCACCAACCAGCCACACCGGACCCAGTGCCATCGCCACTGCCAGCGCCACGATCCACTCCCGTGGATGCAGCCGAGCCGCCTTGGGCACCAGTATCAGCAGCAAGGCTGAACTGCCGAGCACAGCGATCAGCCCCCGGTATCCCGCGCCCACGAAGAGCCAGGCCGAGGCGAGACCGATGGCCACGCAAAGTATCCCGAAGGTCAGCTGTTGCCGCCGCGACGCCGACCCGCGGTTCGACGGTGTCGGCGCATCTGCCCCCCGATGGCGCTGCATCCACAGCATCACAAGGATGCCCAGCGGCACCGCCAACAGCAGGATCCGCGAGAAGGTGGTCAGCACGGCGTAGACGCCCAGCAGCAGCAAGCCCAGCGAGAGCGCGGACACCCATCGGTTGCGCGCCGTGGCCCACAGCCGCCAGACAAATGGAAAAGTCATGGCCAGACAAGCATCGAGCCCTGCGCCACCGACGTGCACTTCCCAGAACATGCCCGCTGTACGGTAATCGGCAGAGAAATTCAGCAACCCGGTGTAGGCGAGCCGTTCGTACAGACAGGCCAGCGCCGCAGAGGCGTGACACAGCGCCAGCCCCAGCGTCAGGCTATCGGTCGCCCGCGCACCTGGCGTGGCTTCGAGTCGCAGCCACAACGGCAACAGCAGCCAGACTGCCAGCGTTGGTTTGGCCAAGCGCAGCGCATTCATCGGACCGCGGTAAGCCTGATACCAGTCGAGCGTCAGCCCCCCCGCATCCGAGATGCCGCGCATCAGCGAGATCAGAACCGAGGCTGTCCACAGCGCGAGCAGCAGCAGCGCGAGCGCCGCGCCGACGTCGATGCCGTCGCGGCGTGGCTGGGGCCGCAAGGCCCACCGCGCATAGCCGCCGGTGGCTACCGCCAGCACCAGCAGGTCCATCTCTTCGACGGAGATCCAGCCGCTCCAGGGCGCCAGCCCCAGCAAGGGCAGCAACGCGGGCAGCATGACCGGCCAGACCCAGGGCCAGCGCGCGACCGCCACGCCGGCCAGCAGCGTCATCGCCACGGCGAGCGGCGCCGACAGCGGGTGGTGTACGGCCAGCCAGACAGCCGCAGCAGCGCATGACAGCGCTGTGATGCCGACGACCGCGCGACCGATCACCGGGAACGGCCCGCCACAAAGACGCGCAACTCGCCTGGCCCGAAGGCATGCCAGTCCTCATCCGTGGTCAAAGGTTGAGTCGCCACCAGAGCCACTCTGTCGTCGCGGGAGGTCAGGGCGCCAAAGTCGACACTCAGGTCTTCATCGGCCAAACGGGCCGTTCCGAAGGGATGAGATCGCTCCAGCCAGTGGAGTTCGGTGCTGCAGTGCGCCCACAACGCCTCGCCCTGGCTGAGCATGAAATTGAAACTGCCGTGTGCGGCGATCTGTGGCACCAGCTCGCGCAGCGTGGTGGTCAGCTCGGTCACCGAGGGCATGTGGGCGTGTGCCTTGGCCAGCTCTTGCATCAGCCAGCAGAAGGCGAGTTCGCTGTCGGTGTCGCCGACCGGGTGGAACGACGCGTGCAGCCGCGGCGCGTAGTCCACCAGGTTGCCGTTGTGCGCGAACGCCCAGTAGCGGCCCCACAGTTCACGCACGAAGGGGTGCGTGTTTTCCAGCGCGACGCGGCCCTGCGTGGCCTTGCGGATGTGCGCAATCACGTTGGTCGAGCGGATCGGGTAGCGCCGCACCATCTCGGCCACTGGCGACAGCCGAGCGCTCTGCGCATCGACGAACAGCCGCAGCCCGGCGCCTTCGAAGAAAGCGATGCCGAAGCCGTCCTGGTGCTCCTCGGCACGCGTTGAAAAGCCGGTGAAGCTGAACACGATGTCGGTCGGCGTGTTGCCGTTCATGGCGAGGAGCTGGCACATGGCGGTGGCCCTCAGGTGTGCACGAACAGCAGGCGCAGCCAGCTCTTCATCGTCAGCAGATTGCGTGGCACATGGGTTTCTTCCAGCAGGCCGGTCATCCGACGCACCCGGCTCGGGCTGCGGCGGGCGCTCCACACCACCAGATCGACCATCCACGGGTGCATGTTGACGATGTTCGCCTTGTCGTACATCTCGTAGCGCGGTTTCAGCGCACGCACGCACTGTTCGTAGGTGGCGCGCACCTGGGCCTCGGGCCATTGCTGGTGTCGGCCGTCGATCAGTGCGTTGGCTGCGGCAATGCCGGTTTCCAGCGCCTTGCCGATGCCCTCGCCGGTGAAGGCGTAGGTGCTGCCGGCGGCTTCGCCGGTCACCATCAGGCCCGGGCGCGACAGCGTGGCGCCGCGCAGCGAACAGCGCAGCGGGGCGCCCTTCAGTTCGCCGACCCACTCGCCACCAGCCACCAGGTCAGCGGCCGTGAGGTGCACACGGGTGAACTCGTCGAACATGGCGCGCAGGTTGATGCCCTGCATCGTCTGGCCTGACTCACGTCCTGGCGCAGGGGCAAACGCATGGCTGTGCGCCACCCCCACGCCGATGTTGAACACGCCGTCCGGGCCCGGGAAAATCCAGCCGTAACCGCGCTTCATCTGAGGGTGCCACACCACTTCCAGTTCGGTGATGCGGCTGGCCATCGCCGGGTTCTTCACATAGCCGCGCAGCGCCACGCCGGTGGGCGTGCGGCGCTCGCACATCTCTGCGGCCAGCAGTGCCTGCGGCGGCGCACCGCTGGCGATCAGCACCCAGGGGGCCCGCACCTCACGGCTCACCTCACCCGAGCGCACGGTGGCCCCGACGACACGGCGCGCGTCCGCTTTCCCATCCGCTTCGCCCTCTTCCAGCACGCTGACAAAACGCGCCGGTGCGTGCATGTGGGCGCCTGCCGCGACCGCCGCCTCGCACAGCATCCAGTCCAGCTCGCGGCGCGGCAACACCGCCAGCGTGCCCGGCACGTCGATGCGGCCGCCGCGCGGCCCGATCACCGCCACATGGCGCACCGAGCGCGCGCGCGCCAGCACCGCATCAAGCAGCCCGAGCCGGCGCAGCGCGTGGTGCGCGTCGGGGATCAGGCCGTCGCCGCAGACCTTGTCGCGCGGAAAGGCCTGCTGGTCGATCAGCACCACGTCGAAGCCCGCGCCCGCCAGCGTGATCGCCGCGGCGCTGCCGGCCGGCCCAGCGCCGACGATCAGCACATCGCACTGCGCAGGCAGTGCATCGAGTGGCAGATTCAACGCTGCGGCGGGGTTTGGCAGGGGGTGTGGCATGCGAAACACGGGAGAATGAGCCGACTCCATCCTCGGCCCTCAAGCTTCGAATTGTGGCGCTGCTTCTGACATGAAAGTCCTCGTCACCGGCGTGGCTGGCTTCATCGGCATGTTCGTCGCGCAGCGGCTGCTGGCGCGCGGCGACCGCGTGGTCGGCATCGACAACCTGAACGATTACTACGACCCGGCCCTGAAGGCCGACCGTCTCGCTCACCTGAACGGGTCGGCTGAGTTCGCGTTCCACCACTCGACCTTGCCGATCGCGACGGCATGGCCGCGCTGTTCGCCCGCGAGCGTTTCGATGGTGTGGTGCACCTCGGCGCGCAGGCCGGCGTGCGCTATTCGCTGAACAACCCGATGGCCTATGTCGACAGCAACCTGATCGGCTTTGCCAATGTGCTGGAAGGTTGCCGTCACCACGGTTTGGCGCACCTGGTCTACGCCAGCTCATCGAGCGTCTACGGCGGCAATGCGAAGCTGCCGTATGCCGAGGGTGACGCGGTGGATCACCCGGTGAGCCTGTACGCGGCGACCAAGAAAGCCAACGAGGCGATGGCGCACAGCTACAGCCACCTCTACGGCCTGCCGACCACCGGGCTGCGCTTCTTCACCGTCTACGGGCCCTGGGGCCGGCCCGACATGGCGCCCTTCCTGTTCGCCGACGCGATGCTCGCGGGCCGACCGATCAAGGTCTACAACCAGGGCCGGATGACGCGCGACTTCACCTATGTCGACGACATCGTCGAAGGCGTGCTGCGCGTGCTCGACAAGCCCGCCGCGGCGAACCCGCACTACGACCCGGCCACGCCCGACCCGGCCAGCAGCAGCGCGCCGTGGCGCGTCTTCAACATCGGCAACAGCACGCCGGTGCCGCTGCTCGACTTCATCGACACGATGGAGCGCGCCCTGGGCGTCACCGCGGTGCGCGAGATGCTGCCGCTGCAACCGGGGGACGTGCTTGCCACCCATGCCGACACCGCCGCACTCGACGCCTGGGTCGGCTTCAGCCCCAGCACGCCGCTGGCCGTCGGCGTGCAGCGCTTTGCCGACTGGTTCAGGCCGCGCTACTTTCCCGGCCTCAGCGCTTGAGCTGATCCTTACGGTGGCGCGTTGATCGCCTGATGCGGGGCGACCTCAGCATCGCGTTCGGCATAGCGACGCTGCTCATCGGCTTGCACCTCAGCGCTGCGGGTGAAGCGCAGGTGGGTGATGTCGGGCGGGTAGAACATGCCCCAGAACCACTCGAAGAAGATGCGAAAGCGGCGTCCGGCCGACGGCATCTGCGACAGGTAGTAGGCACGCCAGACCAGCCAGGCGAGCCAGCCGGTGAGCGGCACGCCGGCGAAACGAGCGTCGGCGGCGAGTTGCATGGCGCGGGCGCGATCGACGAGGACGGATCGTTCGCTTTGCAGCGACGCGATCATCGCCTTTGCTTGCTCCAGTTCCTTC